>JBLHZE010000122.1:0-6518 GCA_047631015.1 Actinomycetes bacterium | reverse complement strand
GGACCCCACACTCCATGTGTCGAAATCGTCGATATCCAGCACCATCCCCTTATTGCGACGAACCGCGAGCACGCCTCGTCGCACCTCCTCCAACGGAGCTGGGTCACCCTGAGACACATGCAGCTTCTTGGCCAGTTCCGCGTAGTGAATCGGAACTGAGTCCACACGTCGCTCAAGTCTGAACGTGACACGTAAAATCAGCCAGCGTTCACGGTCACGCTTGAAAGCCGACGCCCGGTATCCGAACCCGCAGTCGTCCGCCAACAGCACGGATCGACGGTTCTCGGTCCGGTCGTAGACCTCGACTGATTCCAGGGACTGGGAGACCTCGTTGCCATACGCTCCGACATTTTGGATCGGAGTTGCGCCCACCGAGCCAGGGATCCCCGATAGCGTCTCGATCCCCGAGTAAGAGTCAGCAACCATCTGCGCAACGAGGCGATCCCAACTCTCGCCCGCAGCAACCGTCGCCAAGACTGCGTACCCAGTGCCGTCCGTGGCCTTCTCAACGCGGATGCCCTGGGTCGCGATCTTCACGACCGTACCGCCGAACCCCTCATCACCGACGACCAAGTTACTGCCACCGGCAATCAGTAGAACGGGCTCGGCACGCAGATCACAGTCGTGCACGACCGCGATCAAGTCATCATCCGTGTCGACCTCGACGAACGTGGCCGCAGCGCCCCCAACGCGCAGCGTCGTCCAGGAACTCAGGCATTCCTCACCGCTGACGGACGGGCTCACACTAGGGCTCTCAGGCACAGACCGCAGCCTACCCAGCCGAGCTGAATAGCGGGCTAGGCCAGGCTCACAACCCCGCGTGCTTTACCCAAAACCTCACGTTCAGCACTGACCGCAGTCAACACAATCACAACTGACTTGTCATCACGCTTCTCGGTGATGACGCCGGTGACCGTCACAACAGTTCCGACATCGTCATCGGGGACGACGACCGGCCTGCTGAACCGCACGCCAAACTCACGAACCCGGGATGGATCGCCAGCGAAGTCAGTGAGTGTTCGGCCAGCCTCTGCCATCGTGAACATCCCATGGGCAATCACATCGGGGAGCCCGACTGCCTTGGCTGTGCGCTCGTGCCAGTGGATGAAGTTGAAATCTCCGGAGGCCCCGCAGTACATGACAAGGTTAATCCGCTGGATCGGATAGTCCGTGGGTCCCAGGGTGTCGCCGACGGATACCGAATCGAAACCCGGAATCTTCACGGTCGTTTCAGTCGACATGACTAACTCTTTTCTGTTGGAGCGGATCCGCGGGAAACAGTGACGTTGGTCGTGGTCACGATCAATTCGCCATCGGTGGTCTTAATCTGCTGCTCCATCGTGATCAACTCGTTGCTGCGCGCCGTAGAGATGTTGGCGATCGTTGAGCTGACCACCACCTCCTCGTTGGCATACAACGGCCTGGTGTAGTCGAAGCTCTGTTCGCCATGGACCACCATCGCGTAGTTCAGGTTCAGGTCCGGGTCACCAATCGCCGCCACCATTGCCTGGTACGTAATGATGAACGGGAATGTGGGTGGAGCGACAAGGTCCCGATGTCCCAGCTCACGAGCTTCGGTCAGATCATGGTAAATCGGATTGTTGTCACCGATCGCAGTAGCGAACTCGCGGACCTTCTCGCGACCAACGTGGTACGGGGTCGAATACTCATATGTGCGACCAATGAAGTCGCGATTAACCGACATGGGTTACATGCCTCCAATTTGGCCGCCGGTCACCGGAATAGTGACGCCGGAAACGAAGTCCGAATCCGATGAGGCTAAGAATGCCGTAACTCCGGCGATGTCCTCAGGTCGGCCGAGGCGTCCGAGTGAAATCATCATCTTTGCCATCTGACGCATTTCTTCTGGGATGCCCAAGTCGTTACCCGGTGCCTTCGCCGCCGTCAGGCGGGTTTCGATGAAACCTGGTGCGACAGCATTCACGTTGATTCCGAAAGCGCCCAGTTCGCGTGCGAGGGTCTTCGTCGTGGCGATGACGGCACCTTTGGCAGCGGTATAGTTGAACTGGCCAGGGTTACCCATGAGCGCGGCAACACTAGAAGTGAAAATGATCTTCCGGTTGTAGGCGACAGCACCATTTGCTGCGATCTCCTGCTTGGCGACCTCGCGCATGTAGGGCATGGCCGCCAGGGTCGTATGGAAGCCGGTCTTCAGGTTCGCATCGAAGACGAAGTCGAACTGATCGTCATCTAATCCGTGGAACATCTTGTCCCGGGTCACGCCAGCGTTATTCACAACGATGTCGATCTTCCCGAACGCATCGATTGTGCTCTGGATCAGCGCCTTAGCTTCGTCCATATCCACGGTGTTGGCAACGACACCGATTGCCTTACCACCAGCCTTTTCGATGAGCGCGACGGTCTCGCTCGCGGGTGCATCATCAATATCGTTAACAACGACGGCAGCTCCATCGCGTGCCAACCGTAGTGACGTGGCCTGACCGATTCCGCGGCCTCCACCTGTAACGATTGCTACTCGATCATCGAGTCGACCCATGAGATGTGTACCTTCCACGTGATGTGCGGAGTTCCGCCGAATCCGGTTCCCTCCCCTGCGAATCGCACGCTACCGAACGTCGTTCTGTGGCACCAAAGCGCCCCGCACACTGTCAATGACGGACTGCTAGTACTTGCTCGGCTCCGGCATCGTTGTGCCTAGCCATCCAGCCAACGTCCACGATGCGGCTGCGGACGCGGTAGCCGCCGCCGCAAGCAGAGCAACCAGCACGAGCAATTGCACCTGCGCCGCTTGGGCCGCAGTAGCCCCCGCCAACAGCATCCCCACGAAGGCGCCTGGCAGCACAACCAGCCCAGCACTTCTTGTCTGATCCAATCCCGGGATCAGCGAACTAGCAGCCGCCGAGCGAGTGATCTCTCGGACTGCCTGCCGCGGTCGAGCTCCCAGAGCGAGGTACCCCTCCACGAGTGGCCAATCTTGGTGGGTCTTCGATCGGCCGTAGCTGCCCGTCAGCGACACCGCGGTCATGGCACCACCGATGATCTGCGCAGTGAACGGAACGACAGATTGCGCCTCAACTGGAAGGGCTCCAGAAGCTAGGACCGGGATCAGCGCGATGACCGTCCCCAGCAATAGCGGTCCGGCCACGAGCGGGCTGCGCCGCCAACCACACTCGATTCGTCGCACTGAGGTGGCAGTCGCGGCGGTCACCATGACGATGAGGTAGAGCATAGTCCCTTCGGGATGCGCGAAAACCCACGCGATGATGACCGCAACAACAACGAGCTGGACGATAGAGCGGCCGACAGCCCCTAAGTAATCAAGCCGCTGTCGGATCCCTCCCAATCCCATAACCAGCAGGGTGATAGCGGCCAATACAGCGATCGCGACGGCCGTCTGCAGCGGAGAACCCAAAGTCACGTATGCAGGATGTCGCAAACCAGGCTGGCAGCGGTAGTGAGTCGGCGCATCTGTTCGAGATCTGCCGATAATCTTCCAGTTGGTCCTGATAGCAGTCATAATCAGCCTATTGGCAACAATCGTCTTCCACGAGGACAGATGATCACGGTTGAGACGGAGGTCCTCATCATCGCCGAGCGACTGCAACACGCCGCCACAATCCGGCTCATCGAGAAGCGCCAGTCGGAGTTACGTGATGCCGCCATGGCGCAACTGCAACAACTTGAATGGTTTGGGGCTCTGTCAGAGGATGCGCAGGGTTGGGTCGCAAAGGTGGTCGATACAGGCATCGCTCGATTCCTGAGCTGGCTCAACAACCCCGACGAACCACTTGTTGCCGCGGAGACGGGGCTCGGCGCGGTTCCTGCCGCCGCAGCTCACGCCGTCTCGCTCGGCCAAGCCGTCGAGTTGATCAGCACCGGCCTGGAAGCGATCGAACCGATCGCAGTCACGATGGCCGCCAAGGGCGACGAAGAGTGGCTCCTGCAGCAGCTGGCTCGCTATGGGCGTGAGATTGCTTTCGCCTCCGCTCTGGTCTACGCCCGAGTCGCTGAACAGCACGGCGCGAGGACCGCCAGGCAGAGTTCGGACCTCGTGGATGCACTGATTTCGGGGCGCTCGAACCCGGCGGTCGAGCTAATCGCTACTCGAACGGGCTTCACGCCGACACAGCTGGTGCGGGTAGGCGCATGCGTCCCACGGAAGGACCCACAAATAGCGCTCGCCGAAGTTGAGCGTGCTGCTCGGAAGCTGGATCGCCAGGTGGTTTCTGCCCTTCATGAAGGTCTCATCGTCGCCATCTGGACAACGCACAGCGGCGAACACCCATTGACAGTTGGACAACAACTGTTTTCGCCAGAAGCATCTGCGGTCGTCGCCGGACCTGCCGAATCAATCATGCATGCGGGTGCCGCACTGAGAAGGTCGATTGCCGGGCTCGCCACTCGACCCGCAAGACCAAGTAGCCGCGAGGTTCTAGATGCCAGCTCCCTACTGCCAGAACGCTGCCTTCTCGGCGAGCTCGCGGCGCAAGACGAACTAATTGATCGCTGCTACCTGACGCTGAAGAAAACCGGAACCGGGTTACTCGAGACCGTTGACGTCATGAGTGACAATCAGGGTGTACTCGAACAAGCGGCTCGCGCGCTGCCCGTCCACGTCAACACATTGCGCTACCGGCTGGACAACATCGAAAAACTGACCGGGTTCGACCTACGAGATAGTCGTGGGTCTTTTGCGATATTCACGGGCGTCAGCCTCGGGCGAATGCGCGAAACAACCGACTGATGATTAGCGCCTTGTAGGAAACATACAACGTCATCGTTATTTCTTCGGAGAGGTTGCTACAAGACAAATGATGGCCTTAGCCCGCAACATTAATGAGTGCTCACATTTGTATGTCCCGGCCAAGGTGCGCAGAAGCCTGGAATCCTGGACCCCTGGATTGAAGATCCAATCTCCCGAGATCAACTTGAAATGCTCGACAGTGCGGTGGACTTCGATCTCATTGAAGCAGGCAGCTCTTGGAACTCCGATCAGATTCGCGATACCAAGGTCGCCCAGCCACTGATCTTCGCAGCGTCACTCGTTTCTGCTTACGCAGCATTGAGCCCTGTCGCCAAACCCGCTGTAGTTACTGGACATAGCGTCGGCGAGTGGTGTGCCAGCGTCCTGACCGGCGTGCTGTCCGCAACGGATGCCATGACCCTCGTTTCAGCCCGTGGCAATGCAATGGCACTGGCGTGCGAGCAATCCCCAACCGGAATGGTCGCCGTGCTCGGCGGAGACCGGAGTGACGTACTTGAGGCTGCCGCCACTTACGAGTTGGCCTTAGCAAATGACAATGGCGCCGGCCAATTGGTCGTTGGCGGAGCCACCGACCAGCTCGCAGAGTTCCGCGCACATCCGCCCCACAAAGCGAGGGTCCGCGCACTCGACGTTGCTGGTGCTTTTCACACAGCCGCAATGCAGTCGGCGATTCCCGCCGTCACGGCAGTTGCAGCTGGGGTCACCACTTGTGAAGCCGACGTCCCGCTGATTTCGAACCGAGATGGCAAAGCGATTACCGACGGTCAGCAGATTCTCGACCGAATGATTGAACAGATTGCGTTGCCCGTCAGGTGGGACCTCGTGATGGAAACGCTCGCGTCGCTTGGAACCACCGTGACACTGGAGACCTGCCCCGCAGGGACACTCAGCGGGATTCTGCGGAGAGCCATGCCCCACCTAGTCCAACACCAAATCAACTCTCCGGCTGATTCATCTGCGCTTCGCGCAACCGGATTCGGCACCATAGAACTTGCGGAGGCTAACTCGTGAACGGTGCCAAAATTCTAGCCGTCGCAGCACAGCGACCGGCCGCGATCATGACGAATGAGCAGATAACCCACGATGTGGATACCAATGATGCCTGGATCCAGGCTCGAACAGGGATCCAGACACGAGGCGTAGCGAGTGATCAAGAGACGCTCGTCGAGCTTTCGGCTGGAGCAGCGAGCAAGGCAATCGCGACCTCTGGCATAGACCCGCAGTCGATTGATCTCACGGTCGTGGCAACAAGCTCGAATCCGGTTGCCATGCCCGGAATTGCGCCACCTCTTGTCGACAAGTTGGGCCTCACCTCTGGCGCGTTCGACCTCGCGGCCGCGTGCGCTGGTTTTAGCTACAGCCTCTCTATTGCTGCCGACGCGGTGCGTTCAGGCTCGGCCCGGAACGTGCTCGTGGTTGGAGCTGAGCGTCTGACAGATATAACAGATCCGACCGATCGGAACACCTGCTACTTGTTTGGCGACGGTGCAGGAGCTGCCGTGGTGTCGGCCACTGACGTTGACGAAGATGAAATCGGGCCAGTGGTTTGGGGTAGCGAAGGCGCACTTGCCGAGCACATTTCAGTACCCGTTGGCGGACAGTACCTACGAATGGACGGACAGGCCGTCTTTAAATGGGCGATCACAAAGGTTGCCGATATAGCCCGCGAGGCGTGCGAACGGGCAGGCGTAGAAACCAGTGAGCTAGCCGCTTTTGTCCCTCATCAGGCGAACCTTCGCATCATCGAGTCAATTGCGCGCAGCCTCAAACT
>JBLHZE010000121.1:0-6590 GCA_047631015.1 Actinomycetes bacterium | reverse complement strand
TTAGCGAGCGGTGAAAAACTCTCGATATTATTGCCGGGTTTAGGGGTGCGCTACGTCATCGAGCAGACCGATCAGCCACAGCAGCTTGATCCACAACAGTTCGCTGGTCTGGAGCTCATCGAACAGTATCCGGGACTGCGCCTGTGGGCTGTGACGTCGCCGATCGCCGATACGCGATCGGAAGCGGGTTTGACGCTGCTGGTGATTCTGAACAGCCTCTCCTTGGCGTTGGCGATTGGCGGATGGACGGTCTTGGGTATCGGTCGATACCGCACCAGAACCCGTCACGTTCGGCAAACGCATGAGGTGGGGACGGAGCCGAGCGAAGAAGCGAATCAAGAATAGAAGTACGTGCGAGAAAAGGGTCCGGGTTTGCACTGTCATTTGGGTGACCTATGCCCGATGAGGTGGTAGCTTCTGAAGGCACACAGACGTAGTGCCTGGGGTCGACAGGGGTCCGGGGTCGAATGAGCAGTTCGATGAGCAAATGGAGATCCGATGTCTTTACCCGATAGTGAGTCGGCTGCGACGACCGGAACGAGTTCGGTTATCGCCGGTCCCGTTGGTGTCGCTATCGCGGCGGCAGTTGGCGTTGGAATCGCCGTTCTCGCTGCTGTGGGAGTTGTGACAGCTGTGAATCAGGCACCAACCCCGGTGGATCAGGCGTATGTCGTCTACGGAACGACGAGCTAACTCTCAAGCGGTACGGTTTGCGCTTCTGGCGCTGGTCGGGGTAACTCGACCAACTCTGCGGTCAAATCAATGTGTGTTGTTTGTCGCCCAAGGACTCTGGTAAGGATGTGCTCGAAGCCAGTGATGGCTTCCTCCCAGGTGTATGAAGCACAGCGCTGCTGTGCGGCTCGGCCGAACTCGGCTCGCGTCTGATCGTGAGTGAGGAGCTTCTCGAGCGCCTGCGTGAAGTCACCGTGGCTGTCGCCGACGAGGATCCCCGTGTGACCATCTCGAATTGAGTCAGCGACACCGCCGGCGCTTCGATAGCCAACGGCCGGTATGCCGAATCCTGCGGCTTCCATAATTACTTGCCCCCAGCCTTCCTTCAGTGAGGGCATAGCCAGAACTGTCGTCTGCGCGAGTAACTGTTGCTTTCGCGAGGAGTCGACAAAACCGTGGAAGGTCGTGATGTCCTCGACACCGCAGGACGTGGCGAACTCATAGAGCTGGCCGGCCCACCATCCGTCGCCGATGACGTCAACGTGGAGGTCTGGCAGATCCTTGCGTAGCGACGCAGCCGCAAGAAGTGCGTGTTCGACTCGTTTATGTGGAACGAGTCGTCCTAGCACGGTAATCGTCGGGCGGCGGTGCGCCTGGTGGTGAGGAACCGGAATCGTTGGCTGATCGACGCCATTAGGAACCACGTCGACACGTGAGCGGGTTACTCC
This sequence comes from Actinomycetes bacterium, assembly GCA_047631015.1. GTDB lineage: Bacteria > Actinomycetota > Actinomycetes > S36-B12 > UBA10799 > UBA10799. The sequence goes on along the minus strand of JBLHZE010000121.1, from coordinate 5,190 downwards.
AAGGCCGACGAGTTCATCGCGTGTGTGGTTGCTAACCGCGATGTACGGGCGACCCCGGTAGAGACGTGGCGAGACCTGCGATTCAATGAACCATCCAATCTTGGCTCTGGTCGGTTCATAGACAACAGGCCACTGCTCGCGGTGCAGATGGTGGACCAAGACAACGCTCGGCGTTCGAGGAGACGCCAGCGGAGAGAAGAATGGAATTCCGTTTTGAACGTCGACGATGATGTCGACCCCGCTGCGAACCTGTGCGCGGATTTCTCGGACGGCTTCACGGTGCACCCCGAGCTTGGATCCTCTGCGGACGAACTTTACGCCGTCGATTACGTCCGTGGGAACGGACCGCTCGTACGCGGAGCAAAACACTGTGACGGTATGCCCACGGGCCACGAGGCCAGCGGCAACACGCTCGAGGTAGATCTCTGAGCCCCCACCCTCGGGGTTGCGGCTGTCGCGCCGATTCAGCATGAGGATGCGCACCTGCGTAGCCTATGCGCAATTCGTCGATTACTGGGCGAAACACCGAGGTATTGTCATGCGCGTGACGACTCTCGGGGGCAGTAGCTCAGAACTGCGTGCGTCGGGGGCCGACGGCGTTCGATCTCGAGCCACCGTGCGCCGCTCCAGGAGGCTATTTGAGGCGTTTCGGGTTGAGCAAACCGATCCGGACACGTTCTACACCGCACTCGCGACTGATACCGCCGCACAACTCGAGCAATTCCATGAGTTACCCGGCGCGGCAGTGCTTGACGTAGGTGGCGGACCGGGCTATTTCGTGGATGCGCTGACCGCAGCTGGCGCGTACTACGTCCCGCTTGATGCGGACGCGGGGGAGTTACGGCTGCACGGCCGCCAGCCCTACGAAACGACCGTGATGGGTGACGGGCGTCGACTTCCTTTCCGAACCGGATCTTTTGACATTACCTATTCCTCAAATGTTGCCGAGCACGTCTCATCACCGTGGCTGATGGCCGAGGAGATGGTGCGCGTGACGAAGCCAGGCGGAATCGTCTATTTGTCGTACACCCTTTGGTACGGACCCTGGGGCGGGCACGAGACGGCGCCGTGGCATTTCCTCGGTGGGCGACGTGCCGCGCAACGATACGAAAAGACCCACGGCCACGAACCGAAGAACCTGTATGGCCAGAGCCTGTTTCCGATCACTGCTGGCGCCGGATTGCGGTGGGCGCAAAGCTGCCGGGACGCAGTGCTGGTTTCTGGCTTTCCGCGCTATCTGCCCGGTTGGAGTTGGGCTGTCGTGCGAATCCCGGTACTGCGCGAGCTCGTTATGTGGAATCTCGTCCTGGTCCTGGAGAAGAAGTGACATACCCGCCGCGCGGGCAGGGGTCGGTCGCGACAGATGCCAAGGGTCGCGCAGAGCTATATGGGACCAACGAGCCTGAGCAACCTGGCGCCAGACAGACGTCGGTTCGGGAAGAAAACAGTGCAATCTCACGGTTTGTCTGGCGCTTCCGGTTGGCTGCAGTTGCCGCGTGCTTGGCGGCCTTGGCGTTCATCCAAGACCCAGGCCGGATTGCAGCGGACACCAAACTCGACCTGGCCATTAACCCTGGCGCCCTACTCGCCCGCTCCCTGCACCTATGGGACCCGCAATCGTTTGCCGGCTCGTTGCAGAACCAGGCATATGGCTACTTGTGGCCGATGGGCCCAGTCTTCTGGCTGGGCGATTCTGCGGGCATCCCCGCGTGGGTAGTTCAGCGGTTGTGGTGGGCGACGCTCTTGACGGTGGCATTCCTCGGCATGGTTCGAGTGATTCGACTGCTTGACCTTGGTGGTCCGACAGTGCGAATCCTGGCTGGTTTGTCCTACGCACTTAGCCCGATGCTGCTGAGCAAACTCGGGCCCATCTCGTCGGAAGTTCTCCCGTTCGCGCTCGCACCGTGGCTCCTTATTCCACTAATCGTGGGTTCGCGAACAGGTTCGGTACGCCGGGCCGCCGCTTTTTCCGGGCTTGCCTTCTTCTGTATCGGGGGAGTGAACGCGGTTGCGGCGCTAGCTGTCCTTCCAATCGGGGCGATCTGGATTTTGACCCGGGGTTCGGGCCCACGTAAGCGCGCACTCGCTGGTTGGTGGGCGTTGTCGATTGCTCTGGCATCCCTTTGGTGGTTCATCCCGCTGCTGGTTTTGGGCGGCTACTCACCGCCGTTTCTCGATTGGATCGAGTCTGCCTCGATCACAACATCAGTCACCGATCCGCTGTCTGTGTTGCGGGGTGCGGGCGACTGGGTCGCGTACCTGGCTGCCGAGACCGGACCGGTCTGGTCATTGGGATATGCCTTCTCCTACAGCTCGATCCTGCTGCTGAGTTCAGGGGTCATCTCACTCCTGGGCCTCATCGGGCTCATCCGTCGCGATATGCCAGAGCGAGGGTTCATCGCCATAACTGTGCTCGTCGGGTTCGTGTTGGTCTCCCTTGGGCACGTGAGCAGTGGCTCGAGCCCAGCCCAAGACGTGCTCCGATCAGCCCTGGATGGTGTCCTCGCGCCGCTGCGCAATGTCCATAAGTTCGACCCAGTGCTGCGCATCGGTCTTGCGCTGGCACTGGCATGGCTGCTGACAGTGGCCGCCCAGAAGTTGCGCGATGGGTCAGCCCAGCGTGGTTGGCAGAAAATGACGTACCGGCTCCCATTGGCCGGTGTTGTCTTCGGGCTGCTGGCAGCAACATTCGCCACGGCGATGACCGGGGTTACGGCTGGACGCTCGTACGTTGAGATCCCCGAGTATTGGCGGGAAGCATCTGCCTACATGGCTGCGGAGAATCCAACGGGGCGAGCACTTGTCGTTCCCACCGCATCGTCGGCGCAGTTTCAATGGGGGCGAACGCAAGATGATCCGCTCCAAGCTCTTGGCGACATCGCGTGGGATGTGCGTGACTCAGTCCCGCTTGGAAACGCCGGACATACCCGACTCCTCGATGAAATCTCCGCTCGCCTGGAAGATGGCCGGGGGAGCCCTGGGCTCGCTACCGTCTTGGAACGAGCCGGCGTCCAGTGGGTCGTTGTGCGGAACGACATTGATTCTCGGATGACAGATGTTCAATCCATTATCCGGGTTCACCAGTCGATCGCAGCATCACCCGGGATCGAAATGGTGTCAGGGTTTGGTCCTCTGCTGGGGGGGTCTGTCCGGGCAGTCGAGGTCTTCCAAGTTGGCGCATTGGGGACCTCACCGACGCAGATCAACAGCGTTGACGGTGCCTTGCGTGTCGCGGGCGGCGCCGAGTCGCAGTTCGCGCTCGCTGACGCTGGTCTTCTGGAGGACCGCCTTACGGTCACGGCAGGCATGCCCGGCTCAGCTGACATCAAGGCAACGGATATCGCCACTAATACTCTGCGCAAGCGCGAAACCAATTTCGGCTTCGTACGAGGTAATAAGTCCCACACACTGACTGGGGACGATGAGTGGGTGCAGAGTCGCCCAGTTCATGACTACCTCAATACTGATACGACGCCTCTCACCTTGGCAGAACTCGACGGCGCGGTGGCAATCGAAGCGTCGTCAACTGCCAGCGACGCCAGTGCGTACTTGGCAAGAGATCAGTCAGCACAACCGTTCGCTGCCCTCGACGGCGACCCACAAACCGCCTGGAGGTCGGCGGCCACAGGCCGATCTGCCGTCGATCAGTGGTGGAGCGTGAGGTTCGCAGAAGAGATCTCGGCGCCTTATCTGGATCTGGATTTGCCGACCTCGCAGGCGGATTCACGGACTATCGAGGTGGTGACGGATCAATCTCGCGAGATCATCCAGCTAAATAGCGCGGCGCAAGTTACCCGCATTCCGTTAGGAGACCACCCAACAATGTCGCTTCGAATCGAGCTCGCGGAGACGAACGGGGGCTTCAACGACAGCCAGTTCGTTATCTCAGAGGTCTCGATTCCTGGCATCGAGGTAAGCCGTCCGCTACGAACCGAGACCTCCAGCCCGGTCCAGGGTGCGATCCTGTCGGCGACTCCGGGCGGTCGAGGAGAGTGTCTGGACGGGGGCGGGCAGTACAGATGCGCCGTTGAATATGGCAGCGTGGGCGAGGATCACGCAGGGCTCGACCAATGGCTGTGGTTACAGAAAGGGAGCTACAAGGTCACGACCTCTGTGCGGCCTCGAGGTGGGCAAGCCTTCGAGAAGCTTGCGACTACTGGGTCGGCTGTTGTGGCGAGTGGGTCGTCGGCCGAGTACGGCGACTTTGTCGCGTCGCCACAGAGTGCTGTCGACGGTCTCCCCCAGACCGGTTGGTATCCGGCGGTTAATGACGTCCGACCCCGGCTTGAGATCACGCTTCCGAACAGGGAGGAGGTGACTGCCGTCCGAATCGATAGCCTGCCAGCTCGCGATCTATCCAAACCGTTGTCGGTGACGATTGAGGCAGGAGGCAAGCAGACGACCGCGTTTGTCGATGCGGGAAAGTCTATTCCAATCCCCAAGGTCTCAACGGATTCCGTCGTGATCTGGGTTGATTCGGTCTATCCTGCATTTACGCCACGCTTCGACGACAGCGCGCTGCGCCCGCTAGGGATTTCAGACGTGACTATCGAGACAGGTTCTGGGAGTCGCGACCTAACGACAGCCTCGGATGACATCCCTGTTGTATGTGGGTCGGGCCCTACGGTGTTGTTCTCTAGTGGGGGGGAAGTCTCGACTGGCGGTGCGTTCACACAGAAGCAAGCGATTGAAGGAAGCAACTTTGTTCTGGGTGGCTGCGGTCAAGATAAATCTTTGTCCGTCGACGAAGGATGGCACCGAATCACCGCGAGGTCCACCGATGCTTTGATCGTGGAACGTGTGGACGTACTGCCAATAGCAGGGCTTCCCGCCACCGGCACCGCGGCGCAGACCGAAGTCGTGACGTGGGAGGCGACCAGCAGGTCCGTTGAGATTGCCGCAGTCGAAAGCGCTCAAGTGCTTGAGACCGGCGAGTCCTTCAATCGGGGCTGGGCAGCGAAGATGGGGGATGAGCCGCTATCAGCCGTAGAGGTAGATGGTTGGCGTCAGGGATGGGTTGTTCCGGCCGGTAGCGCTGGCGTCGTCAGTATGGATTTCACACCCGACGACTCCTACCGGAACGGATTACTCGCGGGTGCGCTGGCAGTCGCTGCTTTGCTGGCGCTTGCGTTCCTGCGCGGTAATCGAGATCTTCGACCCTCACTCCCAAGCGGGGTACGAACATGGATG
>JBLHZE010000120.1:0-6685 GCA_047631015.1 Actinomycetes bacterium | reverse complement strand
CAAACGTTGTCGAAACCGTTCACCCCCTGTGTAGTTATGAAGTCAATGGTACGCCCATACACACGTAAAGCGCATCAACTATTTCGTCACTGGAACTGTCAACCCACCAGGTGGCAAGCCAAATCGCCGCCGCGACAAGGTGATTTCAAGCGTAGAGGTGTAATCCGAGCCGGGGCGGGAATCACAACATTGCAACCACGACGCAGCCACAAGCCACGAAGATGCGCTGGGTACCAAGCACCGTGGCACAGTTGTACAGGAGGGCCAAAACGATGGAACCGACAATCGCAGCTCTGAGCAGTATCTTATTTGGGATTCCAGTATGGGCATGGATCGCTGTCGGAATCGCCGTCATTGGACTACTGACCTTGGTCATCTCGGTAGCCGCAAATAGCAAGAAGAGGGCCGAATGGGACCGCGCTTTCTACATCCGCCGAGCAGATGCCCGCTGGTTTGCCGACTCGTTGACGCTATCTGTGGCCGACCGCACCAAGGGAACCCCTGAACTGGTGCGGACCTGGACCGACGGCGTCCCGCGGATATCGACTCTGAGCCAGCAACTCTACGAACTTACGACTATTGCACCCAGCGACAAGCGCGCCCGCCAGCCGCGCCAGCTCGCGACCGCAGTCGACAATCTACGCGGTGCCCTAGATGCCGACGTGCGACTGCGCACCCAAGGTTTCGCCCCTGGCCAAGACGCAGTCGTAGCCGAGTCGGCAATGGTCGTCGCGCAGCACCGTCGTAACCTCGACCAAACTTTGGCAGTACTGAGCCGCTAACTCGAACTGACGGGCGATGACGGGTGGGTATCGCAGCCACCCACCGAACGGGACTTCGCGAGATTACCGTCGAGGAAGTGCCCCTATGCCCCACACCAGGCTGCTCAGCCGGGAACTGCGCGCACCGCATTCCAGCACTAATCGTCCATTCCTTTTGCACGGCGACCTACCGCCCGGTCAGCTTCGCGCTTTGCGCTGCGTTCGGCGATCGCGTGCCGCTTGTCATATGCCTTACGACCACGGGCAATGGCAATCTCGACTTTTGCGTTGCCATCTTTGAAGTAGATGGACAGCGGGATAAGGGTCCATCCACCCTCCTTGGTCTTGCTCATCAGCTTGGAAATCTCCTGCCGATGTAGCAGGAGTTTGCGAGTGCGCCGAGGCTCGTGATTGGTCCACGTGCCTTCGGTGTACTCCGGGATATAGACCGAGTGGAGCCAGACCTCGCCATCTTTGACGTCGGCATACCCGTCGACTAGCGACGCATGCCCAGCGCGCAGGGACTTAACCTCCGTACCCTGTAAGACCAGACCGGCTTCATAGACTGTGTCGATCGAGTAGTCGTGGCGCGCCTTGCGGTTTTGGGCAATCAGCTTCTTACCCTGCTCGCGGACCATGGCCACATCCTGACAGTCGCTAAATTGCTGGCGCTTCCTGGGAAGCCCTCAACGCCGATTGAGTCCACAACGACGATTCACGTCAAGCCAGTTGCAAGCACTCCAAGGAAGTCCTAGGCGCAGCTGACACGGTACTTCGAGCCGCCAAACCAGCCCATCGGCTCGTAGGGAACACCATTGATATGTACTTCGAAGTGAAGATGCGGTCCAGTTGAAAAGCCAGTAGACCCTACATACCCGATCACCTGACCGCGATTCACGCTCTGGCCGTAGCGAACCGCAACCCTCGATTGGTGAGCGTACATCGTGGACAACCCGCCGGCATGGCTAATTAGTGTGTGGTTTCCGTAGGCACCACCGGAGGCAATCGATATCACCTTTCCGCTGGCCGCGGCTCTGATCGGAGTTCCGGAAGGGGCGCCGATGTCATCGCCGGTGTGGCACGACCGATAGCCGTATACCGGATGCACGCGTGGACCAGTACGGCCACCAACGCTGTAGCCCGGGGTAGGCCAAGTCAGTGTTCCAGTGCCACCGCCGGAATTGCCAGAACCGGTATTTCCCGAACCAGAGTTCCCGGAACCAGTATTCCCGGAACTAGTATTCTTCTGCTGTTCTTTCTCTCTAGCTTTGCGCGCTGCCTCGGCAATCCGGGCTTGTTGCGCTGCTAGTGCATTGTATTGAGCGCGAACCTTGTCACGCTCCGAGTCGGCCGTGGAAACGATCGCCTGACGCCGAGCAATCAACTGCTCAACGACTCGCTTTGACTGGGCCACGACATCAAGCGCTGCCTGCGCCTCGTCCGATCGCTGCTGGGCCTGATTCCGTAGCTCCTGGGCAGTCTGCTCGAGTTGCTTCCCCTCAGCCAGCTTTGCGTCTAGTCGCAGTTGGGCGGCCGCAAGCTCGTCAAGTGCCCGCGAGTTCCCTTGCGAGACGCGACGCATTGCAGCGAGTCGTTCAGCGAACTGTGCGGGATCATCGGAGTCGAGCAAGATTTGCAGCTCTTCGTACTGCCCACCTGACGTGTAGATGACTCGAGCAAGTGCCCCGATCCGCATCCGAAGATCGGAGATCTCAGCTTCCAGTGTCGCGATCTCACCTTTGATCGCGAGAATCGCGGCCTCCGCAGCGACCAGTGCGGCCCGAGCCCGCGCCGCTTCTGCTCGCGCCTTATTCACCGACCTCTGCGCGTTCGCCAGCTGCTTTTCTGCGGGCTTCAGCTTTGCCTGCGCTTTGTCTAGCTCTGCCTTGACGGCATTCACTTTCTTATTGGCCGATGCGAGGTCGTCGTCGGCCTGACTAACCTGGTCATCGATGCGCGTTTCTGGTACGGACGCCGAGATTCCCGCCGCCTCAACTGAGCCCATCGCTACTACGCAAAGACTGGCGATTCCTGCCGCGGCCCCAAACAATCGCAGTCGCCGCGTTGTCGCGGCTCTCTCGTGCATAGCTGCGACGCTACCGTCTACACCCGCATGTACCGACGAACTGTCAGTAAAGCGGACACACAAGAAAGGACAATTCCCGTCAAAAAGACGATAACCATTATTTGGATAACTTCGTCCCAACCGATGAATGCTGTAAATCGGAATGAGGGCTCCAATACCTGATCGATCAGGTACACCTTCTCGACGGCAACGGCCCCGGCCGCAATGGCACCGCCGATGCTTGCGCCAATCGCAGCTTCCATCACGAAGGGCAGCTGTATATGGAAGTTGCTTGCCCCCACCAGCTTCATGATCCCAGTCTCGCGGCGTCTGCTGTACGCGGCCACTCGCATCGTGTTCACCACCAGCAGAACAGTCACGAGCAGCATCGCGATCGCGATTCCTAGTGAAACAGCCTGCAAACCACCCAAGAGTTTGAAGAACTTCTCAAGAAGTTTGCGTTGATCCTGGACCTGCTCAACTCCAGGTGACCCACCAACCGCGGCCGCCACTATGGCGAAATCTTCCGGGTTAACCAACTTCACTCGGTAGGACTCCGGGAGAGATTCCGGCGTCACATTCTCCAGAATCGGGGAGTTCTTGAACTGCTCCTGAAACCGCGCGTAGGCATCCTGTTGCGACTCGTAGAAGACGTCTTCAACAACACCAGCCAGGGAAACCAGCTGTGCATTGATCGCTTGCCGCTGAGCGTCGGTCACCGCGCCCTCGGGACACGCGGCAGGGTCGGAGGCTGCGCCGCAAAGGAAGACCGATACCTCTACCCGGTCGTACCAGTAGTCCTTCATCGTGTCGACCTGCGACCGAACCATCAGACCGGTACCAAACAGTGTGAGTGATACCGCAATCGTCAGAATAACGGCGACTGTCATTGTGAAGTTTCGAAAAAATCCATGTCCTACTTCGCGGAAAGCCAGCGATAACCGTCTCATTGCTGCCCCTATCCCGAGAATCCGTAGACACCGCGGGCTTCATCACGGACTACTTGACCGCCGACCAGTTCAACGACGCGTTTGCGCATCTGATCAACGATTGCAGCGTCGTGTGTCGCCATGATCACTGTCGTTCCAGTGCGGTTGATTCGATCAAGCAAACGCATGATGCCCAATGACGTCGTCGGGTCGAGGTTGCCGGTCGGCTCGTCGGCAATCAGGACCGGCGGCTTATTGACGAACGCGCGCGCGATGGCAACTCTTTGCTGCTCCCCACCGGACAGTTGAGTCGGTCGACGATCAGCCAGATCGGTCAATCCGACGAGCTCCAGTGCCTCGGCGACAGCCGGCCCAACTTTAGACTTCGGTGCACCGATGACGTCGAGGGCGAAGGCAACGTTCTGGGTCACATTCTTTTCTGGTAGCAAACGGAAGTCCTGGAAGACCGACCCCATCTTTCGCCGGTACTTCGGTACCCGCCAGCGGCGCATTTTCGCGATGTCCTTGTCGTTAACCATGATCCGGCCGATCGTGGACTTGTCCTCACGTAAAAGGAGCCGAAGGAATGTCGACTTTCCCGACCCTGAGGGTCCGACGAGGAAAGCGAACTCACCGTCATCGATTGTGAGGTCGATATCGTCGAGAGCAGGAGCGTCTTCGGTGTTGTAAAGCTTCGACACATGCTCGAACTGGATCACTGGGGTATCGACCTCGCTGTTGGCGACAGGGTGCCGAACGGGGGGAATGCCCGACTGCGCGCAGTCGGCCGTCGGCTCGGATCACATTATGGCGTTGGGGACACTGTGCACGGAAACGACACGGCTACAGATCGACTTGGCCGGATCTTTCCCTAGCGATCACTGTTCGATTACATTCCGCACTGACATTCCCCGGCAGGCTTTCTGCCCACCACCATTGCCGCTACATAGTTGCGGCGGCTTGCCCAATCGCTGCGGCAAGGACCGGGCGAGGCAGTCCAACCTGGTCAGCCAAGAGGATCGCTGCGTCACCGTAGGCAGCAATCGCCGCCAACGTCCGACCGTCGATTGCGTCGGGCAGTTCCTCGCTCGTTACATTTCCGAATACCCGCAAAATCATCGCTTCCGCGGCAGCGGTCAGCGCATTATCATCCGGGGGTACTAGCTCAGGAAAAGTCGTTGTTACAGTGCGACGGATCGAACCCTTGACAAGCTCGACCGCTTCTTCTTCACTTTGAGCCAAACTCAGAGCGACAAGAGCAACGACATTCGACAGCGCAACGCCGGCATTGAGGACCTGGGAACTGTGCAACGGGGCTTCTAGCGCCGCATGGAGTCCGGTCATAAACGGAGCTGCGGAGTCCGAGTCGATATAGGACGCAAACTCCCCTCCGGCGTACCGGACAACTGACGGGTCGATGCTGTCTTTGGCCTCAAGGGCTAACGGTGAGAAATGCTGCACCCGCAGACCCTAACCCGACAACACTCCGCTCGCGCAATCGGCAACCGCAAAGCACACCTCTGGCGTCGCCTGGCCTTCGCCAGTCGGCCCCCGCGCCGATTTCACGGCATACCGAAATTTGGCTCAGTCGACGACGTTTGGAGTCATGAGCAACCGCCCCCGCGACCGCGGGGTCGTCACCGGCACAGTTCTAGCGTTCGCCTCTGGGTTGGGAATCCTGTCCAACCGTGGGGGATCGGCACACCTACCGAAGTAGTCGGTCAGATCCGGTAGTTACTGCTGATCGGGGCGAGTCAGCGGGAAGAGAACGGAGTCGCGAATATTGCGGCCGGTAAGCAACATCAGCAGTCGATCGATTCCCATCCCCTGACCACCTGTGGGGGGCATCCCGTATTCCAACGCTCGAAGGAAATCCTCATCGATTTCCATCGCCTCAGTGTCACCTGCCGCCGCCAACCTTGACTGCGCGGTCAGGCGCTCCCGTTGGTCAATGGGATCGATGAGTTCGGTGTAGGCAGTACCAATCTCTGCACCCCACGCGACAAGATCCCACCGCTCGGCCAGCCGCGGTTCGCTGGGCTTCTTGCGTGTCAATGGCGATACATCGGTCGGGAAGTCGGTCCAGAAAACCGGAGTCGTCGTGCGCGCCTCACACAGATGCTCATACAACTCAAGCGTGAGTTGGCCCGATCCCCATTTCTGGTCATGGGCAATTCCTGCCTGGTCGGCCAGTCGGCGCAGCGTGAGCAGATCGGTGTCGACGGTGACTTCCTCGCCTAAGGCAGCGGAGATCCCCTCGTGCAACGTGATGACGGGCCAGTCGCCAGAGATGTCAACTTCCTCGTAACCCTCGCTGCCGTCATAGGCACCAGCAATCGGGCGCTTAACAATCGGGCGTCCATGGACGGCGACAGCAGCCGCCAGAATCAGCTCGCGAGTGAGCACTCGCATCGTGTCGTAGTCCCCGTACGCGTCGTACATCTCCATACTGGTGAACTCAGGATTGTGTGTTGAGTCCGCACCTTCATTCCGGAAGTTCCGGTTAAGCTCGAATACCCGTTCAACCCCACCGACGAGCAACCGCTTAAGAAAGAGCTCTGGGGCAATCCGCATGTAGAGCTGCATGTCATAGGCATTGATGTGGGTAACGAACGGCCGAGCATTCGCACCGCCGTGAACCCGCTGCATCATCGGTGTCTCGACCTCTAGGTACTCCCGATTCCACAGCTGTTCACGAATCGCGCGCACCATCTTGGAACGCATCGCCAACATATCGCGGGAGTCCTGATTAACAATTAGATCAAGGTAGCGCTGTCGCACACGCGCCTCCGGATCATTGAGCCCCTTGTGCTTATCCGGCAACGGAACGAGGCACTTCGACGTAATCTTGAAATCGTCAGCAAGAACCGAGAGCTCACCCCGGCGGGAGGTGACGACCTCGCCAGTAACGCCCACGATGTCACCAAGAT
>JBLHZE010000119.1:0-6727 GCA_047631015.1 Actinomycetes bacterium | reverse complement strand
CTTGGCGTATCGCAGGCAACCAGAGCGAGCGGTTTGGACAAATGGGAGGTCACAGTTGGTCCGCCATCATGGAAAAAGCGCTCAAAGCTCCAAAGCCGTCGCAAGAGACGTCAGTTCGGGCGTCGTCAATCGCTCAGCCGCAGTGCCCTACTAAAGGGGCGTGGTCGGCACAAGAGGCGCATCACCCTAGCCAGCTCGGTGCATTCGGAATCACGTGCTGTGCTGCCCAGACGGCGGCACTAGAGTTTCCGGCCGCCAGCCGATCGATTTGAGTCCGCACCGACTCCGGAGCAGTGCCACCGGCAGTCGTCCTGTTTGCCAGCGCGCCTTCTACGGAAAGCACATCCCGCACGCCCGCATCCAGCTTCGAGGAGACATCCAACAGGGTCTGATCGTCAAGTTCCCAGAGCTCTACACCTTGGTCATCGGCAGCCTTCACACACGCTCCCGCAATCTCATGCGCTGATCGGAATGGCACCTCTCGGGCAACGAGCCAATCAGCGATCTCGGTGGCGAGTGCATGGCCTCCGGGCGCACTGGCGGCCATACGTCCAGTGTTGAACTCGAGCGTGGCAATCATCCCAGTCACCGCCGGCGTTAGTAACAGAATCGTGTCGACAGCGTCGAAAGCCGGTTCCTTATCTTCCTGTAAGTCGCGGTTATACGCGAACGGTAGGGCCTTGAGCGTGGCCAGGAGGCCGGTCAAGTCCCCGATAAGTCGCCCAGCCTTTCCACGAGCGAGTTCGGCAATATCTGGATTCTTCTTCTGGGGCATAATCGATGAGCCAGTCGACCACGAGTCGTGCAGCGTTGCCCAACCAAACTCCTTGGACGTCCATAAGCACACTTCCTCACCGAGCCGCGAAAGATGCACTCCCATCATGGCGGTCACAAAGAGGAATTCAGCAACAAAGTCCCGGTCGGATACTGCGTCGATGGAGTTTTCGGCAGCGCGATCGAAGCCGAGCTCTAAAGCCACCTTCTCGGGATCAAGCGCTAGCGCTGAACCTGAAAGGGCACCGGAACCTAGCGGGCTGACGGCCGTGCGGGTATCCCAATCAGCGAGCCTGTCGAGGTCACGAGCGAATGCATGAACATGCTTGGCAATCTCGTGGCCAAACGACACCGGTTGGGCTCGCTGCAGGTGGGTAAAGCCTGGCGCTGCGAAGTCGACGTGCTCCCGCGCCTGGTCGATGAGTGCAGTTTGCAGATTCACGATGACTTCAGCAATCGCCCGAGCTTGAGTCCGGAGATAGAGCCGAAAGTCTGTGGCTATTTGGTCATTCCGCGATCGGCCAGCGCGGAGCTTCCCACCGACCGTGCCCAGTCGCTCGACCAAGATTCGCTCAACGCCAGTGTGGACGTCCTCGTCCTCAAGATCTGGGCCGACAAGTCCCGAGGCCAGTTCGGGACCGAGCTCGTCTATCCCCGTTTGGATAGCGGCGAACTCCTCGTCGGTCAACAATTCAGCACGCCTCAGAACACTGGCGTGTGCCCGCGTCTGCAGCAAGTCGTACGTCGCTAGGCGCCAATCAAAATGCGTCGAGCGGCTGAGCGCGATTAGCTCAGGAGACGGCCCGGAGGTGAACCGCCCACCCCACAGCGCCTTGCTCTCGTTCGGCTCATTCGGTGTCGTCGGCTCAGCCGGTGATGTTGGTTCACTCATGGGTCTGGTCCCTCTGCGCGGCAAGCTTGGTCGGGAGACCCCACAGCTCAATGAAACCCTTGGCCATTGACTGATCGAAGGTATCGCCCGTGTCATAGGTCGCAAGATTGAAGTCGTAGAGCGATTGATTGCTACGACGTCCCGTAACGATGGATGAGCCACCTTGTAGGTTCATGCGGATATCTCCGGATACCTGCTGGTTCATTACATCAAGGAAGCCGTCGAGGGCCTCCCGTAGCGGCGAGAACCACAAACCGTCATAGACCAATTCCGCCCAACGCTGACTGACTGCTCCAGCGAACCGTGCCAGGTCCTTCTCGACGGTGACGGTGACGAGCTCTTTGTGGGCCTTAATCAACGTCAACGCACCCGGCGCCTCGTAGATCTCACGGCTCTTGATGCCGACCAATCGGTCTTCGACAATGTCCATGCGGCCCACCCCGGCAGCACCCGCGCGACGATTCAACTCTTCAATCGCCTCAAGCATCGTGACAGGCCTCCCGTCTATCGCAACGGGCGCACCCTGCTCGAATGTAATGACGACCTCGTCGCCGGGGCGGCCTAGCGTGGGGTCATCGGTGTACGCGTAGACGTCCTCGATCGGAGCGTTCCAGATGTCCTCAAGAAAGCCAGTCTCAACAGCACGGCCCCATACGTTCTGATCGATCGAGTAAGGCGACTTCTTCGTGACATCAATGGGGAGGTTCTGTGCCTCAGCAAAGTCGATGGCCATATCCCGAGTCATCGCGTAATCGCGGACTGGAGCGATACAACTGAGGTCCGGGGCGAGTGCTCCAATACCAACTTCGAAGCGGACCTGATCATTGCCTTTCCCAGTACAGCCATGGGCGACAGTGTCAGCGCCGTGGAGTCGAGCAGCGGCAACAAGATGCTTAACAATGACCGGCCGAGAGAGCGCCGACACGAGTGGATAAACACCCATGTAGAGAGCATCCGCTCGTAGCGACGGTAAGCAGTACTCGTCAGCAAACTCATCTCGAGCGTCGGCAACGTAGGCCTCGACTGCACCGCACGCGAGAGCTCGGTCGCGGATAACCTCGAGGTCTTCTCCATCTTGACCGACATCTACTGCAACGGCGACAACCTCTTTGCCGGTCTCTTTGGCAATCCAACCGATGGCGACAGATGTGTCGAGACCACCGGAATACGCCAGGACCACTCTTTCACTCACGACGAGCTCCTTGTTAGTTGTTGTTCTCTATTCTTGACCGTAAAGCGTGATTTTGATGCAACGCGATTTTGATGACCTGCCGTCCTAACCTCCCTGAACATTTCGGCGCTGTGCGAGATCCACAAATCTTTTTGCAACCTGTCCTCCCCCTTTAGAATCACGCGTAACCATCATCACCGTATCGTCGCCAGCGATTGTGCCGATGATGTCTGGTGCTGTGCTGTGGTCGATGATTGACGCGAGATATTGGGCAGCACCAGGCGGCGTCCGAAGCACAACAATGTTGCCCGACTGGTCAACGCTGCTGACCAGTTCACCAACCACTCGCTGCAGTTTACTGATCGCTGAAACAGCTGAAACGATCGTCGCCGTTTGATCTCCACCATCGCGCGGGATGGCGTATACGAGCGCGCCGCTGTCTGCGGTGATCTTCACGGCTCGAAGCTCATCGAGATCTCTGGACAACGTTGCCTGCGTGACATCGAATCCGCGTTCCTTGAGTAGCTGCGCCAAAGCTGACTGCGATTCAACCTCGTTGTGCTCAAGAAGGTCCACGACGAATTGGTGTCTGGCCGTCTTGGTCGTCACCCGTCCGGGAGTCGCTGATGGTGTCGTGGTCATCGTTGCTCCCGTGCTGCATCCAGGATGCCCGGCACGGCATCGGCAAACTCGTCGGCTTCCGCTATTGACAGAATCAGTGGTGGTGCCAGTCGAATCGCATCAGGAGAAACGGCGTTGACTAAGAATCCGCGGGCCGCTGCGGCCTGCTGGACAGCGGGGGCATCAATTCCCGAAAGTTGGAGCGCTAGCCACAATCCGCTGCCGCGCACGCCGACGAGGTTCGGATGGGAAATCTGAGTGAATCGATCGACCCAGTGATTACCGACAGACCGGACCGAGGCCAGCACATCATCTCTTTCGATCACACCAAGCACCGCGAGCGCCGCTGCGCACGAGACAGGGTTACCGCCGAACGTTGAGCCATGGTTTCCGGGAACGAAGAGATTTCCCGCTGCACCAATACCGATACAGGCACCGAGTGGGAGTCCCCCAGCGAGACCCTTGGCCAGGGTGATGATGTCGGGTGTGACCCCTTGACTGAGGCTGACGAACCACTCCCCTGCACGTCCAATCCCAGACTGAACCTCGTCGATGACCAAGAGCGCGTTGTGCGTCGTCGCGATTGCCCGAGCCGCTGCAAGATAACCGTCGGGCGCTGGGATCACTCCTCCCTCACCAAGGACAGGCTCTAGGAAGACCGCTGCTGTTTGATCCGTCACGGCGGCCTCGAGGGCGGCGATATCTCCGAAGGGTACGAAGCTCACTGGTTCCAACATCGGGAGGAACGGGTCCCGCTTGGGTGAGCTACCAGTAATCGCCAAAGCACCCATTGTGCGTCCGTGAAAGGACCCGTGGGCAGCCACGATTTCCAGCTTGCCTCCCGTCGGGTCGGCGAGCCATCCGTGCCGACGACTCAGCTTGATAGCTGCCTCATTGGCAGTTGCGCCATCCTGAGAGAAAAAGACTTTGGCTGGTTGCCCGACGAGTTCGACGAGCTTTGCCGCCAAGTCAATCCCAGGTTCATGCAGAAAAAGGTTGCTTGTGTGAGTGATTTTGGCTAGCTGGGAGTTCACTGCAGCCTGAATATCGGGGTTGGCATGCCCCAGCGTGGACGTCGCAATTCCAGCGATGAGATCTAAATACTCCTTGCCGTCCACGTCCCAGACTCGCGACCCCCGACCGTGCGAAATGGCAATCGCGGGGACACCGTAGTTGTTCATCATCACCGCAGACCACTTTTGGGCCAGGGTCTGGGAAATCGTCGTTGTGTCGGCGTGATTCATCATGGGGACACTTGCGGCTCGTCGGCGTAGATCATCGTTCCTACACCGGTATCGGTAAAGACCTCAAGAAGCATCGAGTGTTCGATTCGACCATCGATAATGTGCGCGCGGCTCACTCCCGACTCAACAGCCTCTAAACAGGCGCGCAGCTTGGGAATCATGCCGCCGGATATTCCTGGCATGAGGTCGATCAGCTCTGTTCGCGATAGCTCTCGAATAACCTCTTCGGACTTCGGCCAATCGGCGAATAGCCCAGCCACATCGGTCATCATGACCAGCTTGTCGGCGTTCAGTCCGGCGGCCAAGGCACTCGCGGCAATGTCAGCGTTGATGTTGTAAACGGTTCCGTCTTGCCCAACACCGATACTTGAGACGACGGGTATGAGTCCGTCAGCCACGAGGGTCTTTACCAGGTCAGTGCGCACGGATGTGACGTCACCAACGAGTCCTACGTCGACGGGCCGCGCATCGACCGAGGCTACATGTCGTTCCGCTTCAAAGAGGTGGGCATCCTCGCCAGAGACCCCGACAGCGAACGGGCCGTGGCGATTGATGAGGTTCACCAGCTCTCGCTGAACCTGACCGGTGAGAACCATCCGCGCGACGTCGAGCACCTCAGGTGTGGTGATCCTCATTCCGGCCGCGAAGCTGGATTCGATACCGAGCTTGCCAAGCATCTCGCTAATTTGTGGACCGCCACCGTGGACCACCACTGGATGCAAGCCAGCGAGACGGAGGAAGACAACGTCTGCTGCGAAGGAACCCTTGAGCACATCGTTAACCATTGCGTTGCCGCCGTATTTGATCACCACGGTGGCACCGTGAAATTCCCTCATCCATGGCAAGGCTTCGGCGAGCACCGCAGCCTTGCTGTGGGCATCCTGGTCAGAAGCGGCGACGCCCTCTGGCGTGGGAGTGCTCATGTCGAGTACGCCGAGTTCTCGTGGACGTAGTCAGCAGTCAAGTCGTTCGTCCAAAGCGAGAGATCGACGGCACCGGCGTGCAAGTCGACCTCGATGACGATGTCGCGGCCGGACATATCGACCAGACTGCGGCTCTCTCCGACGCTGCCCTTACGGCAGACCCAGATTCCGTTGATAGCAACCGCGATCTCGTCAGGTTCAAACTGAGCGTCGGTCGTCCCGGCGGCCGATATCACCCGGCCCCAGTTCGGATCCTCGCCGTGCATAGCGCACTTCAGGAGATTGCTGCGGGAGATCGCCCGAGCGACGACTAGTGCGTCAGCCTCGTTAGCTGCACCCAACACCTTGATCTGGATGTCTTTACTTGCGCCTTCGGCATCACCGATAAGTGCCCGAGACAGTTGTTTGCAGACACTCGTGGTCGCGCTCTGAATCTCATCGATGCTCGGTTCGTAGCCCCGTGCCCCCGATGCCAGCAACAGAACCGTGTCGTTGGTGGACATGCATCCATCCGAGTCAATCCGGTCGAATGTTGTGGCGACAGCTTTCCGCAGGACTGTGTCGAGGGTTTTTGCGTCGACGACAGCATCGGTCGTGATCACCGAAAGCATCGTGGCCAACCCCGGCGCAAGCATTCCCGCGCCTTTCGCCATTCCGCCAACCGTGAAATCCCCCATCGAGACTGATGCGGTTTTGGCGATGGTATCGGTCGTCATGATCGCCGCCGCTGCGGCGGCTCCCCCATCCGAGCCGAGCTCTGCGGCCGCCGCATCGTAGCCAGCAAGTAGCTTCTCCATGGGGAGCAGTTCACCAATTAGTCCGGTCGAGCACACCGCTACTTCCCCCGCGCCGCAGTCCAAGAGTGCGCCGACGTGCTCTGCGCTTCGATGAGTATCGGCGAACCCTTGCGGTCCAGTGCAGGCATTAGCGCCCCCGGAGTTCAACGCAACGACTCGAAGCTCGCCAGCCTTCACTACCTGTGCTGACCAGATGACGGGTGCTGCCTTGATTTTGTTCGCCGTGAAGACCCCGGCCGCCGCATACTCCGGACCATTGTTGACGACCAGCGCAACATCGGCCACGCCGGATTCCTTCAGTCCCG
>JBLHZE010000118.1:0-6935 GCA_047631015.1 Actinomycetes bacterium | reverse complement strand
CCGTATCGATAGTCGCTCTGCGCTACCCACAGGCTGCTGCCTACACCCCCGCGCCGATCCTCTAGCGACTTACTCGGAGGCGCCGCAGGATACTTCGAGGTCACATGGGGGTCACTCGGTGCGCTGGTAGCGCGCGAATCGGCGCCGATAACCGGGAGGTAGGCTCGGGCGGTGGAGATACCCGCGCCCGACTACGTGCTGCCGACCGGTTTCGACCTCGTGTATTCGGGGAAGGTTCGCGACTTGTGGACCACTCCTGCCGGGGAGCTCCTGTTCGTGGCGTCGAATCGCGTCTCGGCTTATGACCACATCATCCCAACGCCGATCCCGGACAAGGGCAGCATCTTGACGGCTGTTTCGGTGTGGTGGTTTGAGCGGATGGCCGATGTTGTACCCAATCACCTGATCTCGCTGGACGTCCCAGCGGCCGTCGCGGGCCGCGCGATGATCTGCGAACGCCTTGAGATGGTGCCGGTTGAGTGTGTAGCCCGCGGTTATCTGGCCGGCTCGGGGCTGAGGGACTACGAAAACACCGGAGGAGTCTGTGGCGTTCCGCTTCCGGCGGGTCTGGTTGATGGTTCCAAGTTGCCGGAGGCAATCTTCACCCCGGCTACCAAGGCCGACCTCGGAGATCACGACGAGAACATCGACTTCGATGCGGTCATCCGCGAAGTCGGCGACACCCAGGCAAAAGAGTTGCGTCGGCTGACATTAAGCATTTACACGCGAGCGGAGGGGATTGCCCGCAGTCGTGGTTTGATCTTGGCGGATACTAAGTTCGAGTTCGGCGTCCGCGTCGCTGACCGAAGCCAGCTCGTGCTCGCTGACGAGGTTCTTACGCCGGACTCATCGCGCTGGTGGCCAATCGAATCCTGGCATCCCGGGCAGCCCCAGCCTTCCTTCGACAAGCAGTACGTCCGCGATTGGCTCACGAGCCCGGAAAGCGGTTGGGATAAGGATTCCGGGCGTGAACCACCAGAGCTGCCGGATGCGGTGGCCGGGCAGACTCGGCGGAAGTACATCGACGCCTACGAGCGCCTCACTGGCCAGATATGGGAGTAGAGCGGGCCTCACGTTTGTTCAACTAGGTGCGCTGCTAGATACCTGCTGCGCGATCCGGCTCGGATAAGGGACAATAGCCATACCCGAGCAGTAGTACTGGTAGCACTGAGGAGTCTCACGTGAGCGACCCGAGCCAACCGATCGACTCTGATAGTCAGCCTGCGCCACTTGAACCACCGCTGACCTTGACGGCTCCGGAGCCGACCGCACCGGTAACCAGAACCCAAGGACCGGGAATGGTGACGCTGGATGAGTCGGCGCTTCCGGCGCTGGATCAGCTGGTAGATCAGTACGCCCAGGCGCTCATCACCGTCGATCCCAATAGCCCGGAGTTTGCCAAACAGGCCGATCAGGTCCGCACGATGGGCGATGCCGACGTTCGCCAGGCAGCCCAGGTGAGCAACAGGCTGTTGGAGAAGTCGGTCGCCGATATGAAGCGGACTGTCGGCGATGGAGCGCAGATCCCTCAGACGCTGCTCGAGTTGCGACGCACGGTCGAGAAACTCGACCCGTCGGAGGCCAAAGGTGTGAAGAAGCTGCTGGGGATTATCCCGAAGAGCAGCAAAGTTACCGACTACTTCCAACGCTACGAGAGTTCACAGAAGCAACTCAACGCGATCCTGATGGCGCTATACAACGGTCAAGATGAACTGCGTAAAGACAATGCGGACCTCGATCAAGAGAAGGTCAACCTGTGGGCGACGATGCAGCGCCTGCGGCAGTACATCTACGTTGCCGAGAAGCTGGATAACAAACTGGCAGAGAAAGTCGAACAGCTGAGACTGACTGACCCAGAGAGGACCAAAGTCGTCGAGCGCGATGTTTTGTTCTACGCCCGTCAAAAGCACCAGGACCTGCTCACGCAACTCGCGGTATCGATTCAGGGCTACCTCGCGATCGACGTGATCCGCAAGAACAACCTCGAACTGATCAAGGGTGTTGACCGCGCGACGACGACAACCGTCTCAGCGTTGCGTACGGCCGTGATCGTTGCCCAGGCGCTGGCGAATCAGCGCCTCGTCCTCGACCAGATCACGGCGCTCAATACGACAACGTCGAACCTTATCGAGTCCACGAGTCGGCTCCTGAGCGAGCAGTCCGCGGGCATCCAGGCCCAGGCAGCATCGTCGACGATCGGGATGGATCAACTGCAGGCGGCGTTCGCCAATATCTACCAAACGATGGACAGTATCGACACCTTCAAGTCTCAGGCACTCGGCTCGATGTCGGCCACGATTGAGGTCTTGAACCAAGAAGTGACCAAGTCGCAGGCCTACGTGCAGCGGGCTAGCCGCGGGGAGTCGGCGATCAATCTGCAGCTCCCCAACCCGGAAGGTGGATCCTGACGAGATGGGCCGTCGTAGCGATCGGAATAGGAACGTCAATGGGCTCGATCCCACTGATGTGTCGAAGTCTGTGCGCGCCATCAAGTCCTCTATCAAGGGCCGGGTTCACAAATCGGTCCTCGTCCGGGTGAATCACATCTGCGCTCTCGTGGAACAAGCTCTCCCGCGGGCCCATGAGCTTGGCGCTGGCAGCGAAGAGATGCACGTTCTGTCGAAGATGACGACCGACTATCTGCCGAGTGCGTTGAACCCGTACCTGCAGATGCCCCGCCAATATGCGGAGCGCAATTCGTTGGCGGACGGTCGTACGGCGGCGCAGGTACTGTGTGGTCAACTCGACGTCATGTATGCGCGGATGTGGCAGGTGAACAACGCCGTCCTGCAGTCAGATGGCGACAAACTCCTAGCCAATGGCCGGTTTCTGGATGACAAGTTTGGGCCCAACAGTTTTGATCTGCCACCGACCAAAGAGCAGCAAGCACGGCGGCCGCCGCCGCAGTATCCGCAGCAGCCCTACCAATCTGCATCTCCCAAGGGCGGACGCCCGGCCCAGAAACCAGCCGATCGCACCATCAAGACAAATATGCAGCTGGCTGGGGAGCTGATTTCGATCACCGCTCAGCACGCGTACGAGCGATTCAAACAGCGTAAGAAGGGTTAAGACGTCCGCGCGCTGCACCCGACGCTAACGCGTGCGAGTTAGCATGAGCTGACCGCGCACAAGCGAGAAAGCACGCACGAAAAGCTGAGCTCACCTCATCTGAGAACAAGACATCGGAGTATCTGTGGCCCGCGTTGTGGTAGACGTCATGCTAAAGCCCGAAATCCTCGACCCGCAAGGTCGCGCCGTGAAGGGCGCACTAACGCGTATCGGCCTCGCCGGAGTTGCGGATGTGCGCCAGGGCAAGCAATTCATCATCGACCTTGACGGTGAGGTTGACGAGGTGGTGCTCGCGCAGCTCCACGATCTAGCAGCTGATCTACTCAGCAACCCGGTTATTGAGGACTATGAGCTCTCAGTCGATATGAGCAGGGGCGAGGATGAGCAGCCCGAGCACACCGGAACTGCTAGCAGCGCCAGCTCGGGTGCTGTCCTCAAATGAGTGCCCGGATCGGAGTTGTCACCTTCCCCGGCACCCTTGATGATCGCGATGCGGCTCGGGCGGTCACGCTGGCCGGCGCGGAGGCGGTTGAGCTTTGGCACGGCGATCACGATCTGCATTCAGTCGATGCCGTCATCCTGCCCGGTGGATTTTCTTACGGCGACTACCTGCGCTGCGGAGCAATCTCGGCGCAGTCGCCGATCATGACCGAGGTGGTCGCCGCCGCTGGCCGGGGGCTTCCGTTGCTAGGCATCTGCAATGGTTTTCAGGTCCTCTGCGAGTCCCATCTACTGCCGGGCGCCTTGACCTTGAATGAGGGCCTGCACTTTGTATGCAAGGACCAGCGGTTACGGATCGAGAACACTGCGACTGCTTGGACGAATGCCTTCGAAGAAGGTCAAGAGATCCTCATTCCGATGAAAAATGGGGAGGGGAACTTCGTTGCCGACGAGGCCACCCTGGATCGGATCGAAGGTGACGGGCACGTGGTCTTCCGCTACGTCGGAGGTAACCCTAATGGGTCCCGCCGCGACATCGCTGGCCTGCGCAATGCCGCCGGAAACGTTGTCGGTCTGATGCCCCACCCAGAGCACGCGGTCGAGGAGCTAACGGGCCCGAGCCTGGCGGGGCTGGACATCATCGCCTCGGTTATTACCGCTCTCGCAGATGGGCAGGTACCCGCATGATTGACACCGTTGCGACATCCGAGTCCACGCCAGATCAGCCACAGCCATTCGCCGAGCTGGGATTGAAACTCGACGAGTACCAAGAAATCCGTAGGATTCTGTCTCGGCGCCCAACGAGTGCCGAGCTGGCGATGTACTCGGTGATGTGGAGTGAGCATTGCTCCTACAAATCGAGCAAAGTTCATTTACGTCAGTTTGGCGAGAAGGCGCCCGAGACCAATGCCCTGCTCGTGGGAATTGGCGAGAACGCTGGTGTTGTCGACATCGGGGAGGGCTGGGCTGCCACGTTCAAAGTCGAGAGCCACAACCATCCCTCCTACGTTGAGCCGTACCAAGGCGCTGCGACCGGTGTTGGTGGGATCGTGCGCGACATCATCTCGATGGGTGCCCGTCCGCTCGCCGTGATGGATTCGCTGCGCTTTGGCCCAGCAGATGCCAAAGACACCGCGCGCGTCTTGCCGGGCGTCGTCGCGGGAATCGGTGGCTACGGCAACCGGCTCGGGCTACCAAATATCGGCGGCGAGATCATCTTCGATTCGGCCTACCTTGGTAACCCGCTCGTCAACGCGTTGTGTGTCGGCGCGATGCGGCACGAGGATGTTCACCTTGCGAGCGCGAAGGGTGTTGGCAACCTTGTCGTGCTTTACGGCGCACGTACCGGCGGCGACGGGATCGGCGGCGTCAGTGTGCTGGCCTCGGAGACGTTTGATGCCGATGGCCCGGCTAAGCGGCCAAGCGTCCAGGTCGGCGACCCGTTCATGGAGAAGCTACTCATCGAGTGCACCCTCGAGGTGCTCGGTGCGGGCCTTGTGGAAGGAATCCAAGACCTGGGAGGCGCCGGAATCTCATGCGCGACGTCGGAGCTCGCGAGTAACGGCGAGGGCGGTATGCACGTGGTGCTCGACCGAGTTCCGCTGCGTGACTCGTCGCTGACGCCAGAAGAGATTCTGATGAGCGAATCTCAGGAACGCATGTGTGCGGTGGTGCTGCCAGAGAACCTCGACGCGTTTCTGGAGATCTGCCGGAAGTGGGATGTTGAGGCCGTCGCGATTGGCGAGGTCACCGATACCGGTCGGCTGACGGTCGAATGGCGCGGCAAGCAGATCGTCGATGTTCCTCCGCGGTCCGTTGCCCACGATGGCCCGGTCTACGAGCGCCCCTATGCCCGCCCTGATTGGCAAGACAGCCTGCAGGCCTCCGGTGTGAACGGCCTAGCCCGCCCCAGTACGTCGGCGGAACTGCGCAAGACATTGCTCACGATGATTGGTTCCCCCGGCCTGGCCGACAAGTCGTTTGTGACCGACCAGTACGACCGTTACGTCCAGGGCAACACTGTGTTGGCTCAGCCAGAAGATGCGGGGATCGTCCGGATCGATGAAGAATCCGGACTTGGTGTGGCAATCTCGACCGACGGCAATGGTCGGTTTGCGCAGCTGGACCCGTACACCGGTGCGCAGCTGGCGCTGGCCGAGTCGTACCGCAATGTGTCAGCTACCGGCGCGATTCCGCTGGCCGTTACCGACTGCCTGAACTTCGGGTCACCAGAGGACCCAGCGGTTATGTGGCAGTTCGAGCGCGCCGTCACTGGCCTGGCCGATGCGTGTCTGCAACTCGGCATCCCGGTCACCGGCGGCAACGTCAGCTTCTACAACCAGACAGCAGAGACGGCAATTCTGCCGACACCGGTGATCGGTGTTTTGGGCGTTCTTGATGATGTCGATCGTCGCACGCCGATGGCTTGGGGACCAGACGGCGAGCAGATCTACCTGCTGGGAACGACGCACGACGAGTTCGGCGGGTCCGAGTGGGCGCACGTCATGCACGGGCACCTCGGCGGGATTCCGCCAATGCTTGATCTCGAGACGGAGCGGGTGCTGAGCCAGATCTTGGTTGCCGGCTCGCGTGACGGAATGCTGACCGCCGCCCACGACGCCTCCGAAGGTGGCATTGCCCAAGTCCTCGTGGAGATGGCGCTACGCTCGAATGTCGGTGCGCGCGTCTGGGCACCCGACGGCATCGACATGTTCACGCACCTGTTCTCGGAGTCGGCATCTCGTGCTGTGGTGGTGGTGCCGCGTAGCGAAGAACTGCGGTTTACCGAGATGTGCGGTGCGCGTAACTTCCCGTGTGTTCGGATCGGAGTCGTGGACTCTGGACTAGGCGCGGAGGCTGGTCTCGCTGACGGTGCGCACGCGCTGCAGTTCGGCGATGTCTTCACCGTGGCGCTGGATGAGCTGCGGACTGCACACACCCAGACTCTGTCGTCGCTGTTTAGCTAGCGGGCGGGCGCGCTAGCTGTAGCCAGCATCCTTATCCGGCGGATCGGCCAGGTTCGCGTGATAGATCGAGCGCGCTGCTAGGTTCTGCCGCATCTCGCCAATCGTGTCCTCGAAGAACTCGGCGCGCAAGGTCGGTTCGGTTGTCGCGTACACGCTGAAGTACACCGCACCGAAAGCCGCGAGAAAGAGCGAGACCTGTAGGAGCTGTGTCGTGATCGCGATTGAGTTCCCGAACAGTTCCCAGGGTGGGTCCCACCAAATGTCGGGAGGTCGATTGGTCCAGGTCTGGATCGTTTCCGGGCGAATCAGCACAAGTCCGATCGCGATGAATACCAGGCCAATCAGCACGCTCACCAGAGCGAGCCGCAGCGACTGGGATCAGCGACAGGATTCCGAGTACGAGCGAGACAACGGGCAGGCTGCTCTTATTGGCCTGAGCGCCAGGGACTCCAGCTGCCG
>JBLHZE010000117.1:0-6939 GCA_047631015.1 Actinomycetes bacterium | reverse complement strand
AGAGACAAACTCATCAATCGATTCGTCACGGTTTGCGGACATGATGCCTATTGTGCCTTGGTCGGGGCGAATTCGGCCGGACCATTCGTCCTCATGACGTATCAGTCATTACCGACTATCGATTGACGCTGGGCGACAGAGCCGACCATAGCGTTGCGTAGGGTGGGAAGGGTGACGTCAAAAAGCTGGGCTCAATCAGAGCGTGCAGCGCTTAGTGACCTGTTCGAGCAAATCGGTCCAGATGCCTCGACCCTGTGCGCGGGCTGGGCAACACGGGACCTCTGCGCCCATCTGGTGGTGCGGGAGAGCCGACCCGATGCTGCACTCGGCCTCGTGATTCCTGCCCTGAGCGGCTGGACGAAGCGAGTACAGGATCACGCAAGTGCTCAATCCTGGGAGGATCTGGTGACAACCGTGCGCAACGGGCCTCCGCGATTATCAGTCTTTAACCTGCCTGGAGCTGACGCGCTTCTCAATACCGGCGAGTACTTCGTTCACTTGGAAGACGTCAGGCGGGCAGCCCCAGACTGGAAACCACGCGAGCTTCCGGCACGATTTCAGGATGCCCTGTGGTCAATCGTCAGCAAACGCTCATCAATACTCTTGAAAAAAGTCCCTACCGGAGTCATTCTCGAGCGCACTGATGTCGATCCACCTATGCGTAAGACAGCAAAAAAGGGCTCGCCGTCAGTGACGATGAGCGGTCCCGCTGCGGAGCTTCTCCTGTTTGCCTTCGGGCGACGCGATCACGCGCAGGTTGAGATCACCGGGGATCCCAAGGCTGTCCGCGCGCTGAGAAACGCAGACCTGAGCGCTTAGTCGGTGTCGTTCGACCGCTGGTGATCGACTTCCCGAATTGGATAGCCAGCCTCGGCGAGCGCAGTTTTGACGTCAGGGATCGACAGCGTCCCGAAGTGAAACACACTGGCGGCGAGCACGGCATCGGCACCGGCATCCACGGCCAGAGAGAAGTCATCAACTGAGCCGGCTCCCCCGCTGGCGATGACCGGAACGGCCACCGCATCACGAACGAGCCGAATGAGCTCGGTATCGAAACCGTCTTTCGTTCCGTCGGCATCCATGGAGTTCAGCAAGATCTCTCCGGCACCGAGCTCTGCCCCGCGCGCAGCCCATTCCACGGCATCGATCCCTGTGCCAACTCGTCCCCCGTGAGTTGTCACTTCGAACCCGGTCGGGGTTTGGTGATCGCCTTGTGCTCGGCGGGCATCGACCGACAACACGATGCACTGGGACCCGAAACGGTCGGCGGCGTCCGAAAGAAACTCCGGTCGAGAGATGGCAGCTGTGTTGATTCCTACTTTGTCCGCGCCAGCGCGAAGGAGTCGATCGACATCGGACACGGTGCGAACACCGCCCCCGACTGTCAGCGGAATGAAGACTTGCTCGGCGGTTCGCGAAACGATGTCGTATGTCGTTGAACGATCAGAACTGCTGGCCGTGATGTCGAGGAAGATCAATTCATCTGCACCGGCCGCGTCATAGGCGCGTGCCAACTCAACCGGGTCGCCCGCATCGCGCAGATTAAGAAAGTTGACTCCCTTAACAACGCGTCCGTCGTCAACGTCAAGACAGGGAATAACCCGGACCGATAATGCCACCTGTTAGTCGACGTCCGGCTGATCGGCAGGGGGCTGCCCGCTGAGCAGCGCATTCATGAAGTCGATATGTGGGGCAACTGCAGCCAGTGCCTCGGGCAATGTGAATGCCCCAGCATAGAGCGCTTTGCCGATAATCAGTCCCTCAACGCCGTGCGGTACCAGCTCCGCAACGACGTGGATGTCTTCCAAACTCGACACACCACCGCTGGCGATGATCGGACGATCCGTTGCCTTACAGACCCGCTGCAATAGGTGAACATTCGGACCTTGCAGCGTGCCATCTCGGTTCACGTCGGTCACGACATAGCGGGCGCACCCCTCAGCATCGAGTCGCTCAATTGTCTCGAAGAGTTCGCCGCCTGTCTTGGTCCAGCCTCGTGCTGCCAGGGTCGTTCCCCGGACATCAAGGCCGATAGCAATCTGGTCTCCGTACTCGGCGATTACTTTGGCGCACCAATCGGGATTCTCCAACGCAGCAGTCCCGATGTTGACGCGTCGACACCCCGTGGCCAAGGCAGCTTTGAGGGACTCATCGTCTCGTATTCCACCGGACAGTTCGACCGCGATATCGAGTTCGCCCACAACGCGCGCAAGGAGCTCGCGGTTTGTTCCTCGACCAAAGGCCTCATCGAGATCCACCAAGTGGACCCAGTCTGCTCCCTGCTCTTGCCATGCCTTTGCGGCAGCCAGTGGGTCGCCGTAGGTCGTTTCAGAGCCCGCTTCTCCCTGAACGAGACGGACAGCCTGGCCATTGGCTACATCAACTGCTGGCAAGAGTTCAAGAGTCACAGCTGCAACCCTACTTCTATCGCAGCGTCGCGAGCCAATTGCGTAGCAATGCAGTACCCGCTGCACCGGATTTCTCTGGGTGGAACTGGGTAGCAGTTAGCGGCCCGTTCTCTACAGCAGCCACAAAGCGCTCACCGTGGGTTGCCCACGTCACGAGAGGGTCCACGGTTGGCCCAGAGAACGAATCGAGGTCCCAGGTGCGGGCGGCGTAGGAGTGGACGAAGTAGAAGCGCTCGTCACTGATCCCCCGGAACAAGCCGGAGTCTGCTGGCGCATCGACGGTATTCCACCCCATGTGGGGTAGCACGGGGGCGGTGAGGGCATCGACGACCCCCGGCCATTGATCACACCCGGGCGTATCGACACCGTGCTCAACCCCGCGACTGAACAGGACCTGCATCCCGACACAGATTCCCAGAACCGGTCCACCTCCACTGAGCCGTTGATCGATGATCCACGGGCCCTGGGTATCGCGCAGGCCGGCCATACATGCGGCGAAGGCACCAACTCCTGGGACGACGAGACCATCGGCATCTAGCGCGGCCTGCCGGTTCGAGGTGACCTCGACATTGGCACCGGCGCGTTCAAGTGCCCGCCGGGCAGAGTGCAGATTCCCCGAGCCATAGTCGAATAGGACCACCGCGGGCGTTGACAGCGTGGACACCTACACATCCCACCACAAGACGGCAGCCACGCCGCACATGATTGCGGCGATACCGCCGAGGACTGCAAGCAGCGGAATCTTTGCCTTCCATGCCGAGATGACACCACCGAGAAAGAAGCCACAAAGGACAAGCATCATGATTGGCCACACCGATGCCATGGGTTAGAGCGTTCCCTTTGTCGAGGGCACACCCAAAACTCGCGCGTCCATAGCTACAGCATCGCGAAGAGCCCGGGCAACTGACTTGAACTGCGCTTCGACGATGTGGTGCGCGTTGCGCCCGGTAATCACGCGAATGTGAAGGCAGATCTGCGCCGACGCAGTAATCGACTCCCAGATGTGCCGTGTCAGCGTCGTGTCGTACGTACCAATAAGTTCGATGAGCTCCGGCTCCTCGTGCACCAGGTAGGGGCGACCAGAAAGGTCGACCGCCGACTGGACCAGCGCCTCATCAAGGGGAACCAGGGAATCACCGAACCGACGAATGCCAGACTTATCCCCGAGCGCCTCCCGAAGCGCCGCTCCAAAGGCTAGTGCCGTGTCCTCCACCGTGTGGTGGGCATCGACGTCAAGATCACCTTTGGTGACAACGGTCAGATCAAAACCACCGTGTTTTCCCAACTGGCTAAGCATGTGGTCATAGAACGGCACTCCAGTGGAGACCTCAACCTGTCCGGTGCCGTCGAGATCAAGTTCAACGAGGACGTCACTCTCTTTCGTCGTTCGGGCGATCCGTGCCAAGCGGCTCATGGCTGTCTCCTGTGCGTACATCGGTTTGATTGTCGAGGTTATGTGCGTGTCGTGGGACTGGTGCTTGAGATTTAAGAAGTTGTCGGACTGAAGTGTTGCACTGCTGAGGTTAGCGCCGTCAGGAAGGCATCCGTCTCGGCTTTAGTGCCAGCGGTGACGCGTAGCCAGCCGGACAGTCCGACATCTCGGACCAGCACCCCTGATTCAAGTAAGTGTTCCCATACCGCAACTTGATCATCGAAACCACCGATGAGAACGAAGTTTGCATCGCTATCGGCCACCCGCAATCCCAGATCACCAGCCGTCGTCACAATCCGATCGCGCTGCGTCTTGATATCTTCCACGGCTGACTGCAGGTCAGCAGCGTGGGTAAGCGCACCGCACGCAGCTGCCTGGGTAAGTGATGACAGGTGATACGGCAGGCGAACCCTGCCTATCGCCTCCACCACGCTTGGGTCAGCGGCCAGGTACCCGACGCGCGCCCCGGCGAATGCGAAGGCCTTGCTCATCGTGCGAGTGACGATGAGGCGCGGGCGTTCCGGCAACAAAGTGATAGCTGACTGCGAGCTACTGAACTCTGCGTACGCCTCATCGACCACGACCACACCGATCGGCTGGCCGATGACAATCTCGTACAGCTCGCTGATCGAATCAAGGTCAACGGCGGTCCCGGTGGGATTGTTCGGGGAACAGACGAAGGTGACGGCCGGTGGATCGGTAGTAATCGCGCGACGGGCAGCATCAACGTCGATCGAGAAGTCCGAACGCCTCGGGACATCTCGGTACTTGGTATTCGCACCACGGGCGATGATCGAATGCATCGAGTAGGTGGGCTCGAACCCCAGGGCACTTCGGTTTGGGCCTGCAAACAACCCAAGCAGCTGGGCCAGGATCTCGTTACTGCCGTTAGCCGCCCATACGTTCTCCGCCGTCAGCGTCACCCCGGTCGAATCGGTTAGGTACGCAGCGAGTTCGGCGCGTAGTTGGCGGGCATCTCGGTCAGGGTAACGCTGCAGGTTTCCGATCTCGCCCAATAGTTCGGCCGCGATAGCAGCCACAACCTTGTCTGTTGGCGGGTGCGGATTCTCATTGGTGTTGAGCCGGACAGGCACGTCCAGCTGGGGCGCCCCATACGCCAATACGCCACGTAACTCCTCACGAATCGGAAGGTCATCGACACCAAACTCCGGTGACCTCATTGGCCCTCCCGGCTAGCTATGTCATCACGTCGATTCACCCGGACTGTCACCGCTTGGCCATGCGCTGGGAGATCTTCGGCCGCGCTCAATACCTCGACGTCGTTCGCTACATCGACCAAGGCTTGTTCCGAGTAGTCGATCACCTGGATTGAGCGCAGGAAGCTGTACACCGATAGTCCCGACGAGAAGCACGCACACCCCCCTGTCGGCAATACGTGGTTAGATCCAGCGCAGTAGTCGCCTAACGAGACCGGCGACCAGGGCCCGACGAAGACGGCCCCCGCATTCAGAACCCTGGCTGCCACTGCCTGGGGATCCCGAGTCTGGATCTCAAGGTGTTCGGCTCCGTAGATATTCACGATCTCCATACCTTGATCAAGGTCGCGGACCAGCACGATCGCGCTCTGGGTTCCGGTCAGCGCCTCGGTAATTCGTTCAGAGTGCTTCGTTGCCGACACCAGGCCGGGCAATTGATCAAATACTCGCGCAGCCAACACGTCGCTATCGGTGACCAATATCGATGCCGCGACCACATCGTGTTCTGCTTGGCTGATGAGGTCGGCGGCGATGTATACGGGGTCGGCGGAATCATCTGCAAGCACCATGATCTCCGTCGGCCCGGCTTCGGAATCAATCCCCATTCGGCCCCGAAGGAGGCGTTTGGCTGCGGTGACATAGATATTGCCGGGACCGGTCACCATGGAGACGGGAGCGCAATCGTCTGATTCGGCGCACGACGTTTCTCCGGACCCAAATGCGAACCAGGCAACAGCCTGCGCACCCCCGGCCGCATACACCTCATCAATGCCAAGGATCTGTGCCGTAGCCAGAATTGTTGGGTGCGGCCAGCCGCCGAAATCTGGCTGGGGCGGTGACGCGATTGCGATCGAGGGCACACCGGCAAGCTGGGCCGGGACCACGTTCATGACAACACTTGAGGGGTATACGGCGCGGCCACCCGGGACATATAAGCCGACTCGATCGACCGGTACCCACCGCTGAGCCACGGTCGCCCCTGGGGCAAGTTCGGTGAGGTGTGGACGGGGGATCTGGTCGCTGTGGGTGGCGTGAACTCGCCGGATAGCCTCTTCCAGACTGGCCCGCACGGCAGGATCGAGTTCGGCGAGAGCTCGAGCCATCACCTCCTGCGGAACCCGGAGTGTCGCGGGACGGACGCCGTCAATGCGTTCACCGATATCCAGCACGGCGGACTCGCCCCCAATCCGCACCTCTTCGATGATCGCTTGGGCTACCTTTTCGGCCGAAGCGACATCTACCTCGGCGCGCGGAATCAACGATCGAGGATCACCGAAGTGGTTACGTAGGTCCAGCATTCGCATCACAGGTACATCGTACGGTCGAACCCTAGCTCGCTCGCGGCGAGTTGCCCGGCTAACGTGTTGCCATGGCGAAGGAGGCGGCGGCCGTCGAGACGCGCGCAACAGATTTGTTGAGTGAATCCGGAATCCCCTACGCTGTCCACCAGTACGATTCTGCGACGCCACTGGCTACGGAAGGAGACTCGCTACCCATCGATGCCTTCGACTATCCACGTCGTGTGTTTCGAACTCAGATTGTTGAGGCAGATGGATTGCCGCTGAGCTTGCTGGTGCCGATTGCTGCCCAGCTCGACCTCACGGCAACGGCCGCTGCGGTCGGTGCAACGAGTGCACTTCCGCTTGAGGCAGAGGCGGTCAAAAAGGCAACCGGATATCAGGCGGAGTCCGTGAGCCCCATCGGGATGCGTAAGTACATCGCGGGCATCGTCGACATCACGGCTTTGGATCATCGAACGGTCTTCGTCAGCGCTGGTGAACCCGGGTTCGTGATCGAATTGTCCCCAACCAATTTGGTCGAAGTGATGGGTGCCAGGACCGCACCTATTACCCGACGAGATTGGATCCGCTAGCAGCCTCGA
>JBLHZE010000116.1:0-6990 GCA_047631015.1 Actinomycetes bacterium | reverse complement strand
TTCAATCGGGGCTGGGCAGCGAAGATGGGGGATGAGCCGCTATCAGCCGTAGAGGTAGATGGTTGGCGTCAGGGATGGGTTGTTCCGGCCGGTAGCGCTGGCGTCGTCAGTATGGATTTCACACCGGACGACTCCTACCGGAACGGATTACTCGCGGGTGCGCTGGCAGTCGCTGCTTTGCTGGCGCTTGCGTTCCTGCGCGGTAATCGAGATCTTCGACCCTCACTCCCAAGCGGGGTACGAACATGGATGGTCGTTACGGCACTGATCGGAGCCTCTCTTGTCCTTTGGAACCCACTTCTGGTCGCTGCCGCCGCACTGACGAGTTGGGTTACGGCGCAACTGTTTGTGCGTAGGTTTACTCGGGTTGTCGGCTGGAAGTACTGGTTCGTGGCAGCGTGCGGTTTCCTAGTGGTGATGCTCCAGTTAGCGGCAACCGTGCCGATCTCATCGAGGTCGCCAGGGTGGGTTGAGCTCGTATCAGGCTATTTATTGGCTGTTGTGTTTTGGGTCGTTGTGGTTTCTTGGGCGCCTGTGCCCCGGACATCAGGCGCGGGTGAGTCCGAGATCGTTGCGGACTCCGACGTGGATCGGCGCGAGTAGCGGATAAGTGGTTCCTCAATACCGACCCAGGATGCCCATGCGACACCGATAGTAATGGCGATGGTCAGGGGCAGTAGCCACCAGAATCCGCCACCAAATGAGGGCACGTTGAAGTAGTAAGCGAGCAGATCCCGAACGAGTAAGTGCCAGAGGAAGATTCCGTAGGAAATCTTGCCGAGGAAGAGCATCGTGGGGCTCGTAAGGAAGCGATGCAATACGCCGTCGCGATTGTCGCCCAAAAAGCCGGGAAGCAGGAACAGCAGGGCGATGATTGGGTACAGCATATGACGGATGAAGTCCCCGAAACCGTCGCCAATCAGTAAATACGGGCCCGCTAGCGGAGTGCAGGCAGCGATGAACAACGCACCTGCCAGGACGAGAGATGTCGCCGTCTCGTTGGCCACCGACTGCATCCTCTGTGCCCACAGGGGCGGATTCGGTCGCGCGAGCAGTTCGTAAGCGAGCCCGGTCACCATTCCGACTGCGAACCAATCCAGGAAACCGATAACCCAGAAGCCAGTTCCCAGCTCCCCGCTGAGGGGGCCGACGGTCCGGAAGGCGGTAAAGCTAGCGCCAATAAGCCACATCAGTACCAGCACAACTAGCTGCCGCTTCGCGGATCCAGGTGCTCCGGCTCTCTTCCGTAGGGCTATCCAGCCAATAATCGGCAAAGCAATGTAGAAGGAGGCTTCAACACCCACCGACCACATTTGAGTCAGTCCCTCGATTTGCATGCCAAAAATGTAGAACTGGGTGAGCGTAAGATTCGTGAGCGCGGTCCCTGCCGTTAACACCGCAGTGGGCAGGATGAGAAGAACAGCAATGACCACCGCCCAATAGGCCGGCATAATCCGAAAGAACCGGCGCTTGGCGTACGTACCGATCGCCGGTGAAGGGGATCCCGTGAGCCCGGCGCGTGCCCATGGTCGGTAGAGCAGAAAGCCCGATAGTAGAAAGAAGATCGCGACACCGATATCAAACCGGCTGAAGACCGCGCCGAGCGGTAGATTAAGCACGAATCCAGTGGAGAAAGAGACGTGAGTCGTCACCACGAGTAGGGCGGCGACCGCGCGGTAGCCATCCAGGACGACAAGACGTTGCACGCGGTTATGATACTTGCCCGTGTTTGCAGCCACCGGCGAACGACAAATGCGCTATCTTCCCGCGTAGGGCGTAAATCGAAGGGTTGGAAATGAAACGAATTATTGGGCTGGTTTTGATCGGCCTGGGCTTTGCATTCATTGTCTGTGCACCGCTATTTCGGTTCTACGTGGCGCCTTCGGTCGCGGTGACGCCGCTCAACCTCTATGCGGAGTCACCAGGGGTCGGTGTCATTATTAAGCAACTTGATCTTTCCAAGTTCCTGACCCCGACTGCGGATAAGTACTACCCGGCGAACCAGCCCGCAACTGCTCTGCGAGTCACTAAGGGTGATGTCATTGCCGCTGAGCAGGAATCCGCCCAGGCACAGAACCTCGCAATCTTCGATAGCTTCTTACGCATAAATGTTGCCACCCCAGATGCATCAGCCACCGCTAATGACGCAGACGGTCGGTTGGTGACCGCGAGCACGTCGCGGTACGCTTTTGGTCGGCAAGACTCGCTGCTTGTGAGCTGTTGCGGTGCCAACGTTGGCGGAGACAGCGCCGCCTTCGAGGGCGTGATGCCGTTGAAATGGCCGTTCTTTGTCGAACAACAGAGCTACGACGTCTGGAACGATCAGATTCAGGCGGCAGTCCCCGCCCAGTTCTCGGGCGAGGAGGAGCGTGCTGGAATCAGTACCTACAAGTTCGTTCAGAACATCGCACCGACGTTGGTGCCTGGTTCAGAGCAGACGGTGCCATCTGATGTCGTCGGATTGCCTGGCACGACGCCGATCGTCGTTAATCCGTA
Source organism: Actinomycetes bacterium (assembly GCA_047631015.1). GTDB lineage: Bacteria > Actinomycetota > Actinomycetes > S36-B12 > UBA10799 > UBA10799. The sequence goes on along the minus strand of JBLHZE010000116.1, from coordinate 4,494 downwards.
CTTCACAACCACCGTCACGACGTGGGTCGAGCCGACCACGGGTGCGATTGTCGATACCTCGCAGCAGTCCCTCACCGCGTTCCGGGGCCCCGACGGCACTACCGATTTGATCACCTTCTTACAGTTCGAACTACGGGCCGATCCGGCGTACGTCGAGCAAGAGGCCCCAGGGATCAAGTCAAAAGCCAATGAGCTGAATCTTTTAACGAATACGCTACCGATTGTCCTCCTGATCGCTGGAATCGCCATCGGAGTCATTGGCCTTCTGCTGGGGCGCACCCGGACCTCAGAGCCGGAGGAAGAGAACATGGAGTTGCTGCCGCCGCCTGCTTCGGTTTAGCGGAGGTCGGTGGCGCCAGCGGGTGCCGCAATCGGCTACCCTCGATGCTTGCAGTTGGTTTACGTTGCCTCACATGAGCAGGTTTCGTCGTCACCACTTCTTTTTGGACAGGACCTGCTGCGCCCGCAACGAGAAACACGTCCACCGGAGTTTCTGTCTCCATGACCATAACTGACACAACGACACCTGCCCCAAGCATCGCGATTAACGATATTGGCGACGAAGAGGCCCTGCTAGCCGCAATCGATGCCACGATCAAGTACTTCAATGACGGAGATATCGTCGAAGGAACCATTGTTAAGGTCGACCGCGACGAGGTTCTGCTTGATATCGGTTACAAGACCGAAGGTGTGATCCCCAGCCGCGAGCTCTCCATTAAGCACGACGTTGACCCAAATCAGGTGGTCAAGGTTGGCGACGAGGTCGAAGCCCTTGTCTTGCAAAAAGAAGATAAAGATGGCCGCCTCATCTTGTCAAAGAAGCGCGCACAATACGAGCGCGCCTGGGGCGATATCGAGGCCATCAAAGAGGCTGACGGAGTTGTTAAGGGGCACGTCATCGAGGTCGTGAAGGGTGGCTTGATTCTCGACATCGGCCTGCGCGGGTTCTTGCCGGCATCGCTCGTCGAAATGCGTCGCGTCCGCGACCTTCAGCCCTACGTCGGCACCGAGATCGAAGCCAAAATCATCGAGCTCGACAAAAACCGTAACAACGTTGTTCTCTCGCGTCGGGCATGGCTCGAGCAGACCCAGTCGCAGGTCCGTCAGGACTTCCTGGATCAGCTCAAAAAGGGGCAGGTTCGCAACGGTGTGGTTTCGTCCATCGTCAACTTCGGCGCCTTCGTCGATCTCGGCGGCGTTGACGGTCTCGTTCACGTTTCAGAACTCTCGTGGAAGCACATCGATCACCCCGGCGAGGTCGTCGAGGTTGGTACCGAGGTCACCGTCGAGGTTCTCGATGTTGACCTCGACCGCGAGCGGGTTTCGCTGTCGCTTAAGGCCACCCAGGAAGACCCATGGCAGCAGTTCGCACGCACCCACGCCATTGGGCAGGTCGTGCCGGGCCGCGTCACCAAGCTTGTTCCGTTCGGTGCGTTCGTACGCGTCGATGACGGCATCGAAGGACTCGTTCACATCTCCGAGCTCGCCGAGCGTCACGTCGAAATGCCGGAACAGGTAGTCACCGTTGACGACGAGATTTTCGTGAAGGTTATCGATATCGACCTCGAACGTCGTCGCATCTCGCTATCGCTGAAGCAGGCCAACGATTCCGGTGCGGACGGTGTCGATGAGTTCGACCCCTACCTGTACGGAATGCCGGCGTCGTATGACGAAGCAGGGGCCTACATCGGACCCGAAGGCTTCGACCCGACGACCGGTGAGTGGAAGGATGACTTCGACGACCAGCGCACCGAGTGGGAGCGTCAGTACAACGATGCTTACGCTCGCTGGGAGCAGCACAAGACCCAGATCGACACCGCCAAGAAGGCTGACGCAGAGGCAGCAGAGAATGCTGGCGACGCCGCCGCGCCGAGTGCGTACTCGTCCGATAAGCCGGAGGATGCTTCAGGAGCCCTTGACAGCGACTCGAACGACGCGCTGCAGGCTTTGCGCGACAAGCTCTCGGGCGACTCTGCCTGATTGCACGGTCAAGAGCGCAGAGCGGTGTTAACTACCGGGCATGACGCTTGAGACCGAAGAACCCGTCCGCGACGCTTTGAAGCTTCGCGAACGGGTTCTTCGTTGTTCTGCCTGGTCTTGGTGGATGTACGGAATGGTGGCTGCTGGAACGCTGTTTCGGACCTATACCTCCGCTCAGTCGTACTTCTTTATGGATGACTTTCAGTATTTGGCTCGGGTGACTGATGTCGATTTTTGGTCGGCGGTTGCGCCACCTTATGGCGAGCATTTGATGCCACTGCAGTTTGCCGCTATTTGGTTCACTCAGCAGATAGGCGCAATGCAATGGTCTGTGGCGGTACTGGTCTTAGCGATGCTTTGGCTCGCTTTGCTGGTTGGGACTCTCAAGGCGCTTCGCGAGGTGTTTGGTGAGAGATACCTGCTGTTGATCCCGCTGTGTTTGCTCTCGTTCGCGCCGATCCTCACGGTGTCCACCTTGTGGTACGCGTCTGCTCTCCAGGCCTTGTCGTGGGCGGTGTGCTTTGTCTGGTTCCTGTACTACTCGTATCGGTACGTTCACGGTTCGCATCGGCGCCGCGATGCTGTTCTGGCTTTTTTTGTAATGCTTCTAGGACTCTTGGCGTGGCAGAAAGCGCTCTCAATAGCACCTACGGTGGCTGTCCTCCTCATCGTCGCGGGCGACCCCAGTCGTAGGGCTGTGTTAACGATCTGGCGCATGAGTCGGCAGTTCATTCTTTCGATCGCGGCACTGTTGGTGGGGTATTTCTTGCTATACCTCGCGGTGACAGGTACCGGCCAAGCGACCAACCGCCCGTCGCTTTCCGACTTCTTGGAATCCTTTCTGAGGATGATTGGTACGACACTTGTGCCTGCACTTTTTGGCTTTAACAGTTCGGCTCCTATTGTTTCAGGTGGGTCCTCGGAGCTCGGTTGGCCACTGTTGGTCTCGCTATGGGCGATTGCGCTGTTGTTTTTGTTCGCTACTGTTTACCGGCGCCCCGGCGCAGCTTGGGTTTGGGTGATGCTGCTTGGCTACTCCGTGGTGGTCGTCGGCGTATTCACGCTCACGCGATTAGGTACGTGGGGAGTCGGCGCATCGTCTGATGCACGCTATGTCGAGGATCTGTTCGTCGTTGCTGTCATCGCACTGATGTTCGCGTGGTTTCCAGCGGCGAAATCAACTGCGGAACTGCGTGAGATCGAGTGGCTTCAAAAGCTCAATAGGCGATCCGTATTCCCTGTCTTAGGAGGCGCACTGCTCGCTGTGATGATCGGCGCATCGTGGAGCGTCACGGAACTTTGGTCGGAGGTGCGATCGGAGACACCGCGACAGTATGTTGCGAACGCTCGCGACCACCTTCCGTTGGCCGATGGGAACGCCGTGCTGGATGGGCCGGTGCCAGACAGCGTCGAGACGGGCATCTTCGAGGCTGCACGCGCGTCCGTCGCGCTAAAGGGTTTGAAGATCCCGGTCGATTGGGATGGCCCCGCTCCGGGGATGGGCTACCTCACTGACGAGGGTGTACTCGCGCCTATTCGTATTGGAACGGCGGCGGAGTCCCAAGCTGGCCCAACGGAGGGCTGCGGCTGGCTGGTGAACAAGGAGCCCATCACAGTTCCGTTAACAGGTGAACTCTACGGCTGGAACTGGGTAATCCGGATCCAGTATCTGGCTGCGGCTGCGGGGTCCATTACTGTCAAATTCTCCGAATCAGGATCAGAACCGATAGAGATCCCAGTTCAGGAGGGTCTGAACGATTCGTGGCTGGCAGTGACAGGTGACGGCGGCGCTGCGCTGGATTTCCAGTCACTTACCGACGCCGTGGTATGCGTTGACAAAGTAACAATTGGGGAGAGAGAGTAGTGCTCTTCATTAGCCCGACCTCGGACTAATGCGCTCTCTCGATGCGATACTTTCTGTTGTGCGCATTGGACTTACGGGTGGTATCGGTTCGGGGAAGTCCTCAGTCGCGAAGCTGTTGGCAGCGCATGGCTCTCACATCGTCGACGCAGACGCGGTTGCACGCGAAGTCGTGGAGCGAGAGACGCCAGGATTGGCAGCACTGGTTGAGGCTTTCGGTCCAAGCGTGGTCCACCCGGACGGGAGCCTTGATCGGGCGGCCCTCGCCGAGGTCGCCTTCGCCTCGGCAGAGGGGAAAGCAACGCTGAATGCCATCACGCATCCGCTCATCACGCAGCGCACCGGAGAGGTGATGGCCAGCGTTCCGCATGACGCGATCTTGGTGCACGACATTCCCCTACTCACCGAACTGGGTCTGCGGGACGGCTACGACCTCGTCGTTGTAGTCGATTGCCCCAACGACATCCGGGTCCACCGACTACTGGAACGCGGCCTGACGGAAGACGATGCACGGGCGCGGATCGCGGCCCAAGCGACTCGCGAGCAACGGTTGGCGATCGCTGACGTCGTGATTGATAACTCGGGCGGCTGGGAAGAGTTATCCGCTCAAGTCGACGTGCTGTGGCAGCGAATCACCGCAGAAGCCACCGAAT
>JBLHZE010000115.1:0-7054 GCA_047631015.1 Actinomycetes bacterium | reverse complement strand
CGGTCAGGTAGGCGCCGACCAGGTTGGCGTCGCGCAGGTTGGCGCCGGTCAGGTTGGCGCCGGTCAGGTTGGCGCCGGTCAGGTTGGCGCCGACCAGGTTGGCGCCGGTCAGGTTGGCGCCGACCAGGTTGGCGTCGCGCAGGTAGGTGTCGGGCAGGTAGGCGCCGCGCAGGTTGGCGCCGGTCAGGTCGCAGCCCCTCCAGTCAACGCCCTTTGCTGCCAGCGCACGCGCATCCGATTTGGTGGGGCATTGGCTGGTGCCTGCTGCTTCAGGTTCGGGTTGGACATCCTGGCCAGAGTCAGAAGAGCCGCAGCCACCCAACACACCCACCACCAAGGCAAGAGCAGACAGGAACAGGAGAGGGCTCAAACGCCTTCTCGACTGACCATACTGATAGCGCACGGTTCCCCTCCACTTCCCTCAACACCGAAACCTACCGTCGTAGCGTTGAGTCTTGCTGAGTGAAGCCTCGGCAGATAAGCCAAGCGGCGTGGCATAATTCGTCTATCCGCCGCACAGCAAGACCCCCGCAACGCAGGCTCCGCAACGTGAACGCGGCGCTACACCAAATGCCGGCGACTATCGCCCCGAAACCCTCCGCCAAGTCGGGCGCTGTCGTAGGCGGAAATGCCGCAATCGGCCTGCCAATCGGGTATGACCGAAGAAGGAGCAAACGCGGTGCAAGCAAATCACCTACACAGGAAGACGGACACGAAAAAATGAACTGGATTATTCGGCTTACGCTCGGTGTCATTGGCTTTGCTGCTGCCTGGCTGGTCCTCGACTTCGTCTTCTTGAAATGATTACTGCGGCCCTAAGCGTGTAAATGTTTGAAGCGGCGCGATCACGGTGCCATTTACTACCGCGTCCTCAAGTAGCTCCACGGTGCTACAACATTCGTTTCTCGAATCGGGTTGGGCGGACGCCGATCTTCAAACCCCCGAAACTGCTGGTGAGAACCTCGAAGTCGCAAGCAACCTTGCCACGGATCAATTGCCCGACGTGAAGCTGGGTTTAAGGAGGCTCCTCCGTGCGACCGGCTTGTCTGAACCTGCTGACCTAGCCGGGTGGATGGAGGAATGCTGAGACGCAGTTCTGGACTGAGATGAGCTTTGCCTAAATGACAGCCGAGGTCGCTTCGGTCGCTACAACGCGGCCGCCACTTCGGTACCCTGCTTGATTGCCTGCTTTGCATCAAGTTCGGCAGCTACGTCGGCACCGGCGATAACGCGGACTGAAACACCTGCGTCCTTCAGTGGCCCCAAGAGTTCACGCTGTGGCTCCTGACCGGTGCACACCACGATCGTTTCCACATCGAGGACAACCGGCCGATCATCGATTGTCATGTGAAGTCCGGCATCGTCGATCCAATCGTAGGTAACTCCGGGTACCATCTCGACGCCGCGCTTCTTCAACTCGGCACGGTGAATCCACCCCGTTGTTTTCCCTAGGCCACCGCCAACTTTGCTGTGCTTACGTTGTAGCAGCGTGACCTGGCGCGGTGGTCGCTCGAGCACAACCTGGGTGAGCCCGCCGCGGGTTTGGTAGCTAGTGTCGATACCCCACTCCTCAAAGAACCGCTCTGGGGTCACCGTCGCGCTAGGCCCAGATTGGGTGAGGTATTCAGCTACGTCGAAGCCGATACCTCCCGCTCCCATGACAGCAACAGTCGCGCCGACAGGGACATGGTTACGCAGAACATCGAGGTAGGTCACGACTTTTTGATGACCGATGCCCTCGATGTCAGGGATCCGCGGGAGCACGCCGGTGGCCAGCACAACCTCCTCGAATGCGAGAAGATCGTCGGCAGTCGCACGATGATTCAGTTGAACATCAACACCTGCATCATCGAGCGCGACCCGGAAGTAACGCAGTGTCTCGTGGAACTCTTCCTTACCGGGAATCTGAGCGGCAAGGTTGAACTGCCCACCTAGTTTGTCGTCGGCTTCGAACAGCGTGACATTGTGCCCACGACGAGCAGCGGTCACCGCGCACGCCAAGCCACCCGGCCCGGATCCGACTACTGCGACCCGGCGGCGGGTATCGGTTGGTTCGATCGTCAGCACGGTCTCGTGGCAAGCCTGCGGATTCACCAAACACGAAGTGATCTGCAAGCTAAAGGTGTGATCGAGGCACGCCTGGTTACACCCAATGCAGGTGTTGATCCGGTCGGACCTGCCTTGCTCTGCTTTGCGGACGAAGTCTGGGTCCGCGAGGAATGGCCGCGCCATCGACACCATGTCAGCCTGATCATTTGCCAGAACCTCCTCGGCGACTTCCGGGGTGTTGATTCGGTTGCTAGTGATCAGCGGAATTGACACCTTGTTCTTGAGCTGTTCGGTTACCCACGTGAATGCTGCGCGCGGCACACTCGTGGCAATTGTTGGGATGCGGGCCTCATGCCAGCCGATACCGGTGTTGAGCAGTGTTGCGCCGGCTGCCTCGATTTCGTTAGCCAAAACGATGACCTCATCGAGGGTTGACCCGTCCTCTACGAGGTCGAGCATCGATAGCCGGTAGATAATGATGGAGTCGCTACCGATGCGCTCGCGCACGCGGCGCACGATCTCGACGGCGAATTTGATTCGGTTCTCGTAGGATCCGCCCCACTCGTCCGTGCGGTGGTTTGTTCGAGCAGCGATGAACTCGTTGATCAGGTAACCCTCAGACCCCATGATTTCCACACCGTCGTAGCCAGCTCGCTGTGCGAGCTGCGCGCAGTGCGCGAAGTCTTCGATCGTGCGTTCAATATCCTCGGTACTCATTTCGCGGGGTGGAAACGGCGAGATCGGAGCCTGGATCGGGCTAGGGCCAACGAGCTCCGGGTGGTAGGCGTACCGGCCAAAGTGAAGGATCTGCATCACGATACTGCCGCCTGCGGCATGAACGGCGTCGGTAACGATACGGTGCTGTTCGGCTTCTTCCTCCGTCGACAACTTCGCGCCACCGGGGTAGGGCCGAGCCTCATCGTTCGGGGCGATTCCGCCCGTGACGATCAACGAGACTCCGCCCCGTGCCCGCGCCGCGTAAAACGCTGCCATCCGGTTGAAGCCGCCCTCTGCCTCCTCCAACCCGACGTGCATTGAACCCATCAAGACTCGATTTGGCAAGGTGATGAAGCCAAGGTCAAGTGGCGCTAGCAAATGTGGGTACAAGGCATGACCGAATTCAGTGTTCAACGAAATCTCCCAGCAGGCTAGTGGCTGATGTAGGCAGATGTCGCTTGGGCATCTGCGCCGGGGACATCATTGCAGTGGCAGTAGGTATAGCGGTAAACCGCAGTCGGGCTGGCAATACAAACGTTGGGCATCCCGGCGGCATTTTCTGCTGGTGGGGCACCCCCTCACGACTAGCCACAGTGGGCCGCGAACTAGGACCACCGGCTCGCTGCTCCCACCGCGCGTGATTACGATCGAGTATGACGCCAGGGAATCTACTTGCTGATCCTGAGAGGGTCTGGCTTGTCGGTCACCGACTGCATACCCTGTCTGCCGGGTTGGAGCGCTGCGTGAAGTCGTGGGCTCCGGCTCTAGCTGAGATGGGTCAGATGGTTGCGGTCGGAACTGTCGGGGAAACGCCTCCTTCGTTAGTCGACGGTGTTCCGTGGGTGGAAGTCACTCCTGACGATATGGCGGCAACAGCGGGCCGGGTAATCGGGAACTCATGGTGGGGTCCCACGAGGGGCCGCGGCGGGTATGTCCACCACTCCGTTCCGCGGCGTGACAACCCAGCCGGTGGGGACGGCCTCACCCAAGAGGAATATGCGGGCGTATGCGCAGGCCTGGGAACCCAGCTAGCGGTATCCCAGTTCGTAGCTGACGCGGTCACTGACCGGCTCGGGCTGGCAGCGAGTCGCATCCCACTGTTCGCGCACCCGGCGTTCCAAGTGGCATCCCGTCCTCGCGCCATTCGCGATGTGGTGTACGCATCACGGCTTTCAGAAGCCAAAGGCGCCGCCCTTGCTTTGGGGCTCGCTGAACGAATGACTGACATTTCGTTCACGTTCGTTGTTAACGGCCATGAGCCCGCGTGCCTGAGTCGTCTCGCACAACTGACCGCACGCTCCCACGGGCGAGTGCGCAGCATCCAGGCACGCCGCGATCCGCGATCCGTCGCTGTCACCATCGCGGGGCACGCGGTGCTAATCATGCCCACCCCAACCGCGACCGAAGAAGCTTTCGGGTTGCTGTCGGTCGAAGCTCAACATGCCGGAGTGCGCGTCGTCTCGACCCGCTCTGGTGGGCTACCCGAAACGGACTGCGGTCTGCTGACGACCACCGACGGGTCACTTACCGCCCTGTCGAATGCATTACGTTTCGCACTCACGAGCCCCGCCGTGACGGAAACCCAGCGCGAGCGTGCGGCCGCCCACTTCACCCTGCCCGAGTCCGTTGCGGCGCTGCACAGGATGCTGACTGCCGCTGACGCTGCCGGCGAAAGGTAGCGACAGAACCCACAACGCAACTCGATCTAGCCGGAGCACTCACGGCCACCGCAACAATGTTCATATTGCTTCGACGGGTTTATTTGGATAGACAACGTGTCAGTCACCAGCATTGCGGGAACTGACGTGCTCCCAGCCAGGCTACAACTGCCACTCTGGGATTATGAAACCCCGCGCTAACGCCGCCTGCCACTAGCTTTTCAGGCGCCGACGACCCGGGAAAAACATGTTGGTTTCCTGCTGATACACGGCATAGCCGGGACGCTTCTGCACCGTGTAGTGCTCACTGGGAACCGCGCCCGAGTAGTGGGCGAGGATTCGGTACATGAGAAACGATACGTAGACCAGGGCCAAGAGCAGGGCAATAGTGCCCCAGACCGGCAGATCTAGAGCAAGCAGGCTGGGCACCGATGACAGTGCAAGACCCGTCCACACCAGCCACTCGCCGAAGTAGTTCGGGTGGCGACTGTACTGCCACAGACCGATGTTGCAATATTCGCTCTTTCGCCCGGCCCGAGCGTTGCTGACCACGAAGCGCGCCTTTTGGCTGTCCGCGGTGATCTCAAGGATGAACCCCACCACCCAGACGCTGTACCCGAGCACGGCCAAAGGCCAGAGGGATCCCGCGGGGGCTGCGGTCTGTATGACCGCTGGCAGGACAAGGACGGACATGTTTGCCAGCCCTTGGCTTGCCACCTCGTACAGCATGGCCGGTCTGCTCCGCCAGCCCCGCTGTTCCCAACGCAGACGCTGGTAGCGGTAACGGGGCAGTTCCCGGTTGAGCCAGCCCTTCCGCCAGCCGATCGTGGCCATCAGAGCCAGCCGACCCCCAGCCACCAGGTAGAGGGCACCCACGACATATCCCTGGGCGTTGCCAGGGTCCGTGAACAGGAGTGCCTGAAGACCGATGAGAACCAGTCCCCATGGCCAGCCGATATCAACATAAGACATCCGCTCCGTCCGAGCGGTCGGCAGAATCACCACGAAAACGAAAAGAACAACCTGCAGCGTCGCATTGACTAATGCGAAGGGTCGTAGCGGATCCAGCAACCCAAGAAGCACCAGCACCACAAGGTACGGCAGTGCGTCGACTAAATGCTGTCTGAGTTGCCTCAATAGAGTTCCTTACCCATCAGACTCGGTTGTGTGAGTCTCTGTGGCGAGACGACCAAGAATCACCGCTGAGAGAAATGTCGCGATAGACCTGTCCCGGCAGCGACATTGTGACTGTCTGGCCAGATCCCGCTACGTCTTGCTGCTAGCGGGCTGCTTGGAGCGTCGCTAATAGCTCATTGCGCCGCTGCGCCACGATCATTGCCGACTCGGCAATGAGTGCATCCTGTCCCGGGGCAGCACCTTGGGTTCGCATCCGTACGTCGGCGTCCAGCGCTTGGCGCAAATTGTCGACTGCTTGGGCCACTCTGCGTGGCGCTTGCTTGCGCTTTTCAGAGGACGCGAGGCTTGAGAGCCCATAAAGCTGCTGAGAAATCGTCGTTACCCTCGGCGCCCCATCACCCCAAGCACGCAGGATCTCCGGAACACCCTTCGTCCGATCCGCGACGGCAAGAGTGAGCGAGTCAGCGAACCATCTGGCATCGGCCTTCCGCAAACCAAACGATCGACTCCACTGTGAGCGCTCCCGCATCACGCTATTGAGCGCGACTAGCAGGATAATCAGCACAATCAGGGCGATAGCTGCGACAACCCATACCCAGATGGGTAGGCCCAAAAACTCCCCGGCCACCGTCGTTGTCGATGTTGATGGAGTTGGGAGCGACGGAAGTGTCGGGCTAAATGACTTCGTGGGTGCAAGGCTTTCGGCGATAATCACACCTCTATCAAACCTTAACAAGCCTGCCACTTCTCGTTAAACAGGTGTCGAACGCATAGCTATCGAATTTCGGTGATCTCTGGGCCGCGCTCGAATGGGTCGAGCGGCGGTCGACCATCGTCATCTTCATCGTCATCCTCGTCAACGACAGCATTTTCTGGTAGCTCTAAGGGCAGCATTTCTCCAGGAGCCATCGGCTGATTCCCTCGTGTCACAACACAGGCGGTGAAAATGTCTTCGAACACCTCACTAGCGCGTTCATCAACCGCTGCCGCTCCGAGAAATACGCCCCGAAGTAGCCAGCGCGGTCCATCGCACCCGACGAACCTGACGTGCTGTGTCTCCTGCGTCCCCTCTTCGTTGGTGACGGGAACTGTTGCCCGCACCTCCTGACCGAGGCTCCCCTCGACGACATCAGCCACACCGCCGGACGATGTAATTCCCGCGGCAAGCTCCCCGCGCACCTCCGGCCAGTAATCCCCGTTACGTGGCGCCGCGAATGCCTGGAGCTGCAGACCGCCCTCGTCGATGACGATCGTGATCGCAACTACGGCCTGCGATTCCTCCTCGATCTCAAGGTTGACGTCCATTCCTTCGACCCCGGGAATCTTTAGCGATCCGAAGTCCAGGCGGACAACTCCATCCTCGGGCTCCTCGCTGATATCCCATGGCCCAATCCCGAGCACCTGCGGCACTGGGGTCTTGGTGGAGTCGGTCAGACTCTCTTCTGGGGCCACATCGGCTGCAGAGTCGGTTGCTGGACTGGTCGTTGAGTCTT
>JBLHZE010000114.1:0-7101 GCA_047631015.1 Actinomycetes bacterium | reverse complement strand
CATCCTCGAGAATGCCCGAGCCCGTTACAGAACGTTATAAAATCGTAACGCAGCGCTCAATCCGTCGCCCAATTGGACGAATTTCGGACCGAGTGTGACCTAACAGACACCCCAATGAGACGACACCGTCTCGGATGGCCTTGTGACAAATCGGCAGGTGTGTGACTCTATTTAGGCAGCAAAGAGATGGCACCATACGCCACCGCTTACCCGCACTGAGACTCGACCCCGTTTCTGGTAAACCGCTAGAAGATGCCGGGCCTCTTTTATTCCGACCGCGCCACCAGGGTGCGGCAAGCTGGGAGGAGTAACGCATGGACTGGCGACACGAAGCTGCCTGCCGTGACGAAGATCCGGAACTTTTCTTCCCCATTGGAAACACCGGGCCCGCACTGGTTCAAATCGAAGAGGCCAAGCGAGTCTGCGGTAGTTGCACCGTTGTTGACGCGTGCCTGCAATGGGCGATGGAGACAAGCCAAGAAGCTGGTGTGTGGGGCGGACTTAGTGAGGACGACCGCCGCCTTGCTCGTCGACGCTCAGTACGAGTTCAATCCGCGTAGTTCCTTAACAATCAGTGAGTCCTGACTTCCCGCTCGAGTATCTACTCGGGTGAAGGTCAGGGCTTGTTGCGTTTCGTAGAGCAAGCTGGTGCGCAGACCGCGATCAGCGCACCAGCGCATCGATAACCACGCGGGTACCGTAGGGAACCTGCGGCTCCCAGCTCACAGCACCTCTGAGCTCTTCGGTCACCAAAGTCCGGACAATCCTGGTACCAAGACCCACCGCCAGCGCCGGATCAAAGTCACTCGGCATTCCCACTCCGCTATCAACAACCTCGACCGTGACGCGCCGCCCATTGCGCGCCAAATCCAACCGGACTTTGCGTCGCTCGTGATCACTTTCGCTGATGCCGTGTGCGACGGCATTAGCGAGTAACTCAGCGATGGACAGTGCCAAAGGTGTGACAACGTCGGCAGGCATGCGCCCGGCGGACCCCGTGCGCTCTACGTCTACATCTAGTGCCAGGTCGCGGGTAAGCGCGACGACTCGGTCGGCAACTTCATCAAAATCAACGTCATCGCCCTCTTGGGTAGACAGTGTTTCGTGCACGACAGCGATCGCTCCGACTCGACGTACAGCATCTGACAACGCTGCTTGGCCTGCCGGTTCAGATAACTGACGGGCTTGCAGCCGCAGTAAGGCTGCCACAGTCTGGAGATTGTTCTTAACACGATGGTGAATTTCGCGGATCGTTGAATCCTTGGTCAGGAGTGCGCGCTCTCTACGTCGCAAATCCGTTACATCCCGCACTAACACCAGCGCTCCAACGAACTCGTCATCGCGCCTCAGCGGAATGCTGCGCAACGTCACGGACGCATCAGCGTTCTCCACCTGCGAAGCTCCCGAAGAACGGCCACTAGCAACGAGCCCAAGCGCTTCGTCCACCAGGCCAGGAGTCCGGGTTAAGGCGGTCGCGGTGGCCGTGAGCTGTGCTCCTACGAGATCTGCGGCTAAACCGAGGCGATGGAACGCCGACAGTGCATTTGGTGAGGCCATGGCGACTATTCCGCGCGGATCGATTCTGATCAGGCCGTCTCCGACTCTGGGCGGTGCATCCGTGCTTGATAGGCCCTCAGCAAATGGGAACCCACCTGTCGAGATCATCGCGATGAGGTCGTCGGCGCTGCGCAGATACGCCTCCTCGAGCGCACCCCGCTGGTCACCGCGGCCGGACGCATGTCTGGCAATGACGGCGATCGAGCGACCCTCAACAGTCACCGGAATCGATTCGAAGGCCACCCGGGGATCGCTGTGGTCCCGGGTAGCTCTGACGACAACTCCGCTTTGATACGCGCGATCGAGGAGCACCCGTCGCCCCTTGGGAACGAATCGGCCGACCATATCCTCGGGAAGCGATGTCGGGCCCGTCGCAGGCCGAATCTGGGCGACGGCGGTGAACCCTGTCTGATTCCACGTGGGAACCCAGAGAACGAGATCAGCAAATCCCAGGTCAGATACGAGTGTCCAGTCCTCGACCAGAGCGAGCAAATGGTCACGATCAGCCGGTCGCAGGTCAGTGCGATCTGCGAAGAGTCGAAGACGATCACCCATGTTTTCTAGCCTACGGGCTATTGGGCGGACTCGTGGATGCGACCATCAAGGTATGAGTTTTGTTTCTGAGCGCACCTCACAACTGATTGCCAGAGACGCTGCCTCCGTTTGGCACCCGTTTACCCAGCAATCGTTGTGGGTCGAAGATTCTCCTCTCGTCGTTGATCGAGCACAGGGGATGTATTTCTGGGACACCGACGGAAATCGCTATCTCGACGGGGTGTCGTCCTTGTGGGTTAATGTCCATGGCCATTGCCATCCAGTGATCAATGAGGCAATCCGAACCCAACTCGACACGCTTGACCACACGACGTTTCTTGGACTTACACACGAACCCGGAATCGAGCTCGCCGAAAAGCTCATTGCAACTGCTCCGGTTGGACTTACCCGGGCATTTTTCGCCGGGGATGGCTCGAGCGCTGTCGAGGCAGCTATCAAGATGGCCTACCAGGCCCAGGCCCAGCGTGGCGAGGCCCGCCCGTACTTCCTTCATATCGCCGAGGGATATCACGGCGATACCCTCGGTGCCGTCAGTGTTGGCGGGATTGAGCTTTTCCACAATACGTACCGGCCCATCATGCTCGATACGTTGATGGTCTCCTCACCAGGCGTTCTGGCAGATGGCCAAACTCGGGCAGATCGAGCGGTGCAGGTTCTCGCCGAAATGCGCGAGCTACTACACCTCAAAGGCGATCAGGTCTGCGCAATCGTTATTGAACCACTTGTCCAAGGAGCTGGGGGGATGCTCACCCACGATGTGTCGTTTGTTCAAGGAGTGCGAGAGCTATGCGATGAGTTCGGTGCGCTCATGGTTGTCGATGAGGTCGCGACCGGAATCGGGCGGACCGGGAAGATGTGGGCTGTCGAACATGCCGGGATCGCCCCGGACCTTCTGACCTGCGGGAAGGGGATCACCGCGGGCTACCTGCCACTGTCAGCGGTCCTGGCAACCGACGCCGTCTACGAGGCCTTTCTTGGAACACCGGCCCAAGCACGGACCTTCTATCACGGGCATTCCTACACCGCGAATCCACTTTCCGCTGCCGCAGCAGTGGCTAACTTGGATCTCATGGCCGCGAACCAGACCGTGACCCATGCCGCAGCAATCGGCGACCAAATGAGTCGAGAGCTTAAGGCTGTCGGCGCCCAAGACGGGGTCGTTGAGGTCCGGCAAATCGGAACGATGATTGGTATCGAAGTCTCACCCGTCGTTGAACGGACTGGATTTGCTGTCTGCCAGGCTGCTCGCGAACGTGGAGTGTGGGTCCGACCACTCGGGGATGTCGTCATCCTAATGCCACCGTTGGCAATCTCTAGTGAAGAAGCCACCACTCTGACCTCCGCGGTCGGGGAGGCCATAGGAGACGTCCTCCGGTGAGCACTCCCAACCTCTCGGGTCCGGCACGGACTCCGAATACCCCCGATATTTTTGAGCCATCCCGGACCGCTAATCCGACGTTGGCGTGGATCTCTTCCTTAGCGGTCCAGCGTCAGGCGGCGGGCTTGCGCAGGCAACTTCAGACTCGTCGCGCAGATGAGCGCCTACTAGATTTGGCCTCGAACGACTACCTGGGGTTGGCTACCGACCCGCAAGTGGTTGCTGCCGCGTTGGCCGCTACGAGTGCCTGGGGGGCCGGATCCACGGGTTCACGGCTCGTTACGGGAACCACCACGTTGCATGTGGACCTCGAACGGGCTCTAGCGGCATTCAGCGGCGGCGAGGCGGCTGTCGTTTTCTCAAGTGGGTACTTGGCCAATATGGGTGCCATTACTGCGCTTTCTGATTCCGACACAGTGCTGATCTGTGATCGGTTAAACCATGCGTCACTGATCGATGCAGCCCGAATCTCTCACGCTCGAATTGAGATCACTGAGCATCGCGATACGACGGCGGTCGCTGCTGCATTGGAGAACCGCCATGAGTCAAAAGCCATCATCGTCACCGATGCGGTTTTCAGCGTTGATGGAGACCTCGCGCCGCTAGCGACCCTCAGCCAGCTAGCACAGCGCCACGACGCCATGTTGCTGGTGGATGAAGCCCACTCCTTGGGGATTTTGGGTCCCGGGGGTTCCGGGGCATGTGCCGCTGCAGGAATCAGCGGGTTACCTCATGTCGTCGCGACCCTCACTTTGTCAAAATCCCTGGGCAGCCAAGGCGGGGCAGTTGTAGGCAACGAGTCAGTTATCGAACACATCATCAACACGGCCAGAACCTTCATCTTCGATACCGGACTGGCCCCGGGTGCGGCCGGCGCGGCTTTGGGTGCTCTGAAGGTGATCGAATCCGAACCGGATCGCGTGGCCGCGGTGCGCACGAACGCGAAGCAGTTGCAACGATTCGCCCATCAGCTCGGGATGATCAGTCCCGAATCAGATGGCGCGGTTATCTCCGTCCTCCTTGGAGAACCGGCCGATGCCCTGACTGCGACCGCGGTCTGTAACGCTCACGGCGTTCGGGTCGGGTGCTTCCGGCCACCATCGGTTCCCGACGGAATGTCTCGGCTAAGGATCACCGCGCGCGCCACCCTGGACCCATTCGACCTAGACTTGGCGCAGAATGCATTGGCAGAAGCCCAAAAAGCTGTTGGGCAAATAACCGTCGATCAAACAACAAAAAGGGAGCGCGTGTGAGCGGGCGGATCGTCGTGGTTACGGGAACGGACACCGGAGTCGGAAAGACCATCGTCGCTGCTGGTATCACCACTCTGGCTCATCGGTCCGGGAAGTCTGTCGCGGTTGTGAAACCTTGCCAAACGGGGTGCACTGGCGACGACTGCGGAGATGTCGATGACGTCAAACGTCTGACCGGAGTGAAGGATCTACACGAATTGGCCCGCTATCCCGAAGCTATTGGTCCGGCCGCGGCTTGCCGACTCAGCGGCCTACCGCCTCTCGACATGCAGGATGTTGCCACTCGAGTACGTGAGTTAGCAACAAATCACGACATCGTGGTCGTGGAAGGCGCTGGCGGTTTCTTAGTTGAGTACAACGAAGACCGGCAGACGATCGCGGATCTCGCGCAAATAGTCGGGGCCGAGATTGTTGTCGTTATCGTCCCAGGACTGGGAACCCTAAACCACACTGCGCTCACCACGGAAGCGATTAAAAACCGCAACTTGAACCTGATCGGCGTCGTCATCGGCCGCTGGTCTTCTCATCCAAATATGGCCGATCTCTGTAACTTGGTCGACCTAGAGAAGATCATCGGTGGGCCGATCGCTGGTGCTATTCGGTCTCACGCGGGCGACCTATCCAGACCTGAATTTTTAACCGCAGCCGACGAAGGACTAGCCCCGGCCCTCGGCGGACAATTCAATGCGGGAGACTTTCGGGAGCGATTCGACTATCGGAGGAATCTTGACCACTGAAACTGCGTCTACTAATGAGACTGTGTCCACTGACATCCTGACCCGCGCGCGAGCAAAAGTTCTCGAACAAGGAATCGGGCTCAGCGAGTCTGAGATCTTAGAGATTCTGCAATTGCCTGACTCGGAGATAACCGCTGCGCTTGAGGTTGCCCACGAGGTACGAATGCGCTGGTGCGGTCCAGAAGTCGAGGTCGAGGGGATTGTCTCTCTCAAAACGGGTGGCTGCCCTGAAGACTGCCACTTTTGCTCGCAGTCTGGTTTGTTCTCGTCGCCCGTGCGATCGGCCTGGTTAGACATCCCGAGTCTGGTTGAGGCTGCAGTACAGACGGCAGCCTCAGGGGCTAGCGAGTTCTGCATCGTGGCTGCCGTTCGCGGACCAGATGAGCGACTGATGACACAACTACGCGAAGGTGTTGCAGCAATCAAGGAGGCCGTTGACATCAACGTCGCCGCGTCGTTGGGGATTCTGACCCAAGAGCAGGTCGATGAACTGGTCGAGATGGGGATTCATCGGTACAACCACAATCTAGAAACATCTCGCAGTTACTTCCCAAAGGTTGTGACGACCCACAGCTGGGAAGAGCGGATCGCGACTCTGGAGATGGTGCGTGATTCCGGTATGGAGGTCTGCTGTGGCGGGATTGTCGGCCTCGGCGAGTCCGAGGAGCAGCGCGCGGAGTTCGCCGCGCAGTTGGCGGACCTGTCACCGCATGAAGTGCCACTGAACTTCCTGAATCCGCGTCCGGGAACGCCATTCGCTGACGTCCCCGTGATGCCAACGAATGAGGCTCTCAAGACGATTGCCGCGTTCCGGTTGGCTCTCCCAAAGACCATCTTGCGATACG
The DNA here is from genome assembly GCA_047631015.1 of Actinomycetes bacterium. Classification (GTDB taxonomy): domain Bacteria; phylum Actinomycetota; class Actinomycetes; order S36-B12; family UBA10799; genus UBA10799. Next base: position 776 of record JBLHZE010000114.1, on the reverse strand, counting down.
CAGGTGGCCGCGAAATCACCCTCGGAGATCTCGGTACCCGCGAGGGATTGCTCGGCGGGGTCAACGCGGTGATCGTCGGCAACTACCTGACGACACTTGGCCGCCCGTCAACAGAAGATCTCGGCATGTTGGTAGAGCTCAAGATGCCCGTAAAAGCCCTCTCAGACACCCTTTAGGACAACGATTCTCATGATGAGCAAAGAAGTCGTCACCGTCATCTCCGTTGTGCTAATCGCAGCGCTGATCATCGCAGTGATGATCAACTTTTTGTGATTCGCACGATCCAGCCCGACGAGTTCGACGCCGTCGGGGCGCTATGCGTCGATGCTTACGTGGCTGCAGGTGTCACCGATGCGAACGAGCCGTACGTTGACTTCCTCGCCGATACCCAGGCCATGGAGCAAGACCCACTCACCGAGGTCCTGATATCGGTACATGGCGGGCACATCACGGGAACAGTCGCGATCTGTCCCTTCGGCTCGGAGCTAACGGAGGTCTGCCAACCCCGCGAGCTGGAGTTCAGAGCCTTGGCTGTGGCTCGTGAATCCCAAGGCGGCGGAATTGCCCAGGACTTAATCTGGGCATGTGTCGACTGGGCACGCGAGCACGCTACGGACACTGTGGTCGCGTGTGTAACCCAGTCCAATGCCGCTGCGCACGCGCTCTATAAGAAGCTGAAATTCGTTCGGCAACCAGCGCGAGACTGGACCGCCCCCGATGGCACCCCGCTTCAGACCTACACGCTGTCGGTGCAGGCGCGACGTTTTTGCGGCCGG
>JBLHZE010000113.1:0-7130 GCA_047631015.1 Actinomycetes bacterium | reverse complement strand
CACACCCATTCTCAATAGGGGCCGGGCGTCTGGCCCGTCATGACCAAAGCTGCGCTTCGGAGTTCCGATTTCAAACTTCGGCGGCCTGCCGCCGCGTGGTGTATTTACCCACCGAGCCCGGGTGGCCCAAACCAGATCGCGAACCTCGACTGTTCGGCGGTATCGTCGTTGCCGTGAACCAAAAGCATATTGTGCTTGACACCGACATAGGCACGGACTCCGATGATGCGCTGGCGCTGGCGCTGGCAATTTCGCCCGCCGCGATCTCACTCGATGCGGTAGTAGCCACCGGAAAGGACCCGCGCCTGCGTGCCCGGATAGCCAAGAAGCTGCTGAACCTGGGCGGAAGCCCCGATGTTCCCGTTCATATCGGAGAGGGTGAGCCCCTAGGTGATGGAAACCTTTATTTGTTTGGACACGAGGGTCAGGGAATCCTGACCGACGGGGAAGAGCTTTCGCTGGAGCACGCGAGTGGGGTTGAGGCCTACCGGCAGTTGGCGAGTTCTGACGCCCCTTTAGAGATCGTCGCAATTGGGTCAATGACTACTCTGGCACGCGCCCTCGATCAGATTCCTCACCTTGCGGACAAGATCGGGCACTTGTGGATCATGGGTGGGCACTTACGGCCGACCATCTACGGCGGACATGAGTTTGCGGCCGGAATCGACTACAACCTCGTCTCAGATCCGACCGCATCAATACGTGTTCTACAGTCGGGAGTGCCGATCACTCTTGTCCCGGCGGCTGTGACGCTGCAGACGTGGATCACTGCTGGCGACGTCGATGCTCTTGCCGCTACACCCACACCTATGGCAGAGACTCTTGTTGCCGCTATCCGCACCTGGGCGCCGATGCAGAAGGGAATTTTCGGTGGGCTCGGCGCGGAATACGACGACAGCAACATGGATTTCCTCCACGATCCGTTAACCCTTGCATGCTGCATTGATGAATCCTTCTGCGAATTCGAGGACATGGAGATCGAGGTGTCGGTCGTGGATGGGATCTTGCAAATGCATGAAAGCCAGAACGCGCAGGATTCAATCGCGCTTAGATGTGCGGTGAGCGTGGATGCGGAGCGGTTCCATGACTACTTCATCGAGAATTTGGACGCGCTCATTGCTCGCACTGACATAGCGGGCGGGTAGGACAGCTCACTCGCCCGAGCACATGCGCACCGTCGAAGTAGAGCTCACCGATCGCCCTCGACTGGTCCTTGACCACAGTGCCCAGCCCGAGTTCTTTGCCGCATTGCTAACCTCAGAAGGCACGAGCTAGGAGGGGACGTTGATGACCGCACGGATGCGCGCTGAGCAGACCGACAACCCCCTTGTGATGCAGTGGCTCGTCCAGGATGACCTAGTTGACGGCGCCGCGACCATCGGTGGTGGATCGGAGGGCGTCGAAGATCTGCCTGAGGAACTTGCCGATCTGCTCGCCTTTGGCAGGGTCGAGCGTCTGGTTGTCGCTCCTGGCCGACTCCGATTCCACGTCGCCGATCCTGGCGACTGGTCCGACCTTGAACCGGCTATTCAAGCAGCATTGGTGCGGTTTTTTGATGGCGGCGGGGAGCTTCGGGTTTCCAATGGACCCGTTGATGACGGCGAGCTTGCTGAAGGCGTCGTCCGCTTACTTCAGGGCCCGCTCGCGGACTACGTCGCGTCACACGGTGGCGAGATTGCCTTACAGTCGGTTCGGCAGGGCATTGTGACGGTAGAGCTCCACGGATCATGTCAGGGTTGCCCGAGCTCGGAGACAACGCTGAAGGTCGGGATCGAAGAGCAACTTCGAGCGGAGTTCCCAGAGATCGTCGAAGTCCGGTCTGTTGAGGAACCGCCTGAGCCGGGCGCCCGTAAGTACCTGCCCCTGATCACCTGACCGCCATCGGCGTTCAGCTATTCGGCGCAGAAACGTCGGTCCGCTGAGCTGCAGCTGCGTCTTCGAGTTGTACCGGAGGTCTAGACCAACCGTGGTTGATAGGCTGCGGGCGCTGAGCCCCCGTAGCTCAGGGGATAGAGCGGTGCCCTCCGGAGGCATGCGCGGGTGTTCGAATCACCCCGGGGGCGCATTGATCCCGACAACCATGCAGTCGGCGTCGGCAATCTATGGGTCGGTCGGCGCCTTTGCTGCATCTGGCCGCCGAGTTCCCTGGTCTCGTTAGCTGGCCGGGAGTCAACGCCACGGCGGCGGCGCTCTCGGCGACGGGCGGACTGAGTCAGCGGCCGGGCCGGCTCAGACAGTGTCGGGCGGCGTTTGGTTGTGATCTTGGTATTGCTGCGACGCGGCGACCTCTGGGGACAAAGCCTGGGCAGCGGGCGTCCGGGGGTAGGCCACGTCGGTTGTCCAGTAGTAGCCATTCCATAGCCGGTACTCTGCTCGACCATACGGATCGGCATACCAGCCCATCGGTGGCGGCTGTATTAATTCCACTGACGACGTCCCTTCTTGGTACATCGGTCCCGCTAGGTGGATGGAACTCGTTGGGGTCTTGTGCTGGGCTGGCAGTACAGGAATCAGTACACCACTCCCGCGCACCCGCCTGGTGAGCAGGATGAACAGACCTGCGGTCAGTGCCGTAAATAGTGCTGTTGCTAAAAGGTCAGTTTCGGTTGTCTCGAAGAAACTAGCGGCACCCAGGACGGAATTCTCGGGCGAGAGTAAGACCGACACGAGCATATTGTTGGCGAAGTGAGCTCCGATCGCCAACTCGATCGTTCCCGAGTTGATACACACCCACGTCAACGCGAATCCAACAAAGAAGTAGCCAGAAACTCCGAGCAGATAGTCAAGACCAGCAAGATCAGAAACTTCGGGATTCAGCATATGCGGAACCATGAAAAAGAATCCGATAACGGCTGATTGCACCCATCGACTGCGCGTGATCAGCGCAAACCACTGAACGAGGTAGCCGCGGAACAACAGTTCCTCCGCCGTCGTTTGGACGAATAACAGAGCAAGCAAGACGATCACGTTCGGAATGAACACCCCAGCATCGAAAGCCCACTCGATTTCCTCCGTGCCGAGCGCCAGTCCGATGAGCAGACCGAGAATTAACAGCCCAGACCAGACGGCCGCACCAATACCGACCATCTTGAAGTTGAATGACCGGAACGGCGTGATGACGGTGCGCCACGGCCGCCCGTGAATAAACCGAACGACTAGCGGCACTGCAACGAATAGTGGAATGAAAGTCAGGAGCCCAACGAGGTTGTTGAGCCAAACCGCGCCGAGGTCAAAGGAGCCATTGGGATTGATCGCACCGGGGTCGAACAGTAAGGGAATTGTGATTAGTACCCCGCCCAGCAGCCACACGACGGCGATGGATGCAGTGCCTGCCAGGTAGAGCCATCCAGAGCCGCGACCTCGGGCAGCCCAATCCAGGTAGCTGGGTCCAGGCGTCGCACTCTGCGCCTCTGGTGCGGGCTCAGGGACGTGGGTGACTGTCATCGCTTTACCCTCCATCCAGTCTGCCGTCACGAACCGTCTGCCCTGTGTCCGGATCATTCTGCCCGCATCTTTGATCCGATGTGTCGCTCTGTGCACAAGGCTGGTCTAATTGCCGCTCTATGAGTCCAACCACTTCCAGCGAGCCAGCGAACTCGGAACAAGCGGCGAGGTTCGCAATCCCACCCGCAGGCAATTACGCGGCAATCGTGGCCGTCTTCTGCGGTCTCCTGCTGATCTCTAATATCGGGGCAACGAAGCTCATTGAGTTTGGGCCGATCATCACCGACGGCGGAGTTTTTCTATTTCCCCTTGTTTACATCATCGGCGACATTCTCAGTGAGGTGTACGGATTTAAGGCCGCGCGTAAAGCCATCCTGCTCGGATTCGGGCTGTCGATCCTCGCCGCACTGACATTCTGGCTCGTCCAGATCTCACCTCCGGCCGCCAGCTGGGAGAACCAGGAAGCATTCGAGGCAGTTGTTGGATTCGTGCCCAGAATCGTGCTCGCAAGCATCGCTGGCTTCCTGGTCGGCCAACTCCTCAATGCCTACGTATTGGTCAAGATTAAAGCTAAGACTCGCGAGAAGGCACTGTGGCTGCGCCTTCTGGGGTCCTCATTCGTCGGTGAGCTCGCAGACACAGTCGTTTTTTGTACCATTGCCTTCTACGGCATCATCACCGGCGGCGATTTTCTTAACTACGTCCTCGTCGGCTACGTCTACAAAACCGCAGTCGAAGTCCTCCTGCTCCCAGTGACCTACCGAGTCATAGCCGCCGTCAAGAAGCGCGAGCCGACCTACGCAGTACATCTGAGCGACCCGGCGCCGCTCGGGTCGCAGTAGCGAACGGACCTGCTCGCGAGACCGTTATTGCTAGCGAGCAGCTGTGCGGCCGTAGTAGGAGCCAAGGAAGTCTTCCCGAAACTCGTCGAAGGTGCCATCGGCAATTGATTGCCGGATCCGATCAACGAGCCCCACGATGAAGTGTTCGTTGTGGATCGTGGCCAACGTGCACGACAGCATCTCCTTGGCTTTGAAGAGGTGGTGGAGATACGCGCGCGTGTAGTTGACGCAGGTGTAGCAGGAGCAATCAGGATCTATCGGCTCGAACGTTCGCCTATTCACGGCAGCCGTCACATTGAATCGCCCGTCGCGGCGGTAGACCGCGCCGTTTCGTGCGACCCGTGAAGGTGTCACGCAATCGAAGGTGTCGACACCGTTCTCGATCGCGACGAAGACGTCGTCGGGTTCACTGATCCCCAGCAGATGGCGGGGCTTATCGTCGGGAAGCTCTTCGTTTACCCAACGAACAATCGTGCCGAGGTTCGCCTTCTCTAACGCGCCCCCAATCCCAAACCCATCGAGATCTAGGTCAGCAAGGCCACGAGCGGCCTCGCGCCGGAGGTCCTCATATTGCGCACCCTGAACCACTCCGAATAGTGCTTGGTACGGACGATGAGCACGTTGCGCTGTCAATTTCTGGTGCTCGGCAACACAACGCTGCGCCCACAGCTGGGTTCGAACCAGCGACCTCTCCTGATAGCCGCGCGTGTTGAGTAGTGTCGTGCACTCATCAAAAGCAAAAATGATGTCAGCGCCGATGTGGTGTTGTACGCGCATCGATATTTCGGGGGTGAATCGGTGCAGGGTGCCATCCAGATGTGACTTGAACGTCACCCCCTCGTCGTCGACGTGGGCGAGACGCTCTTTTCCTTCGGCAATCACCTGATCGGATCGGACAATCGTCGCGTCCATCGACAAGACCTTCTTAAAGCCAGCACCCAGCGACAGGACCTGATACCCACCGCTGTCGGTCATCGTTGGTCCCGGCCAACCCATGAACGACGACAACCCGCCGGCCAGCTCAATCAGTTCTTCTCCCGGCTGCAAGTAGAGGTGATACGCATTGGCCAGCACTGCTTGGGCGCCGAGGTCGCGGACGGACTCCGGGAGGACCGATTTTACCGTGGCTTTAGTCCCGACAGGGATAAACGCGGGGGTGTCAATATCGCCATGCGGTGTGTGAATGGTGCCAACTCGCCCGAGGCGATCGGCGCCATCGGCCGCGCCCGAGAGCTGATGAGCGACCGCGAACCCGAACTGGGTCTGCGGCACATTCTCTACCAAATTCGCACGCGCTGTGCGGGTTCACGCCACATCTGATCGCCAGGCTTCACATGAAAAGCCTCCACGAAGTCATCCGAGTTAACGAGTACCCCAAGCACGCGATACTCCGGCGGCGAATGCGGATCGATCGCTAGTCGGCGAATTTCTTCCTGCTCTCGGGTCTTTGCCCGCCAGACCTGCGCCCAGCCGGCGAAGAAGCGCTGCTCACCAGTGAGCCCATCAATTTCGGCGGCATCGTCTACCCCGAGTGAACGACGGTACGCACGCAATGAAACAGCTAAGCCCGACACATCGGCAATGTTCTCGCCGAGGGTTAACTCGCCGTTGATTTGGTGACCGTCGATCGGCTCGTAGGCACTGTACTGATCGGTCAGCGCTTTCGTACGTTCCTCAAATGCAGTGCTGTCTTGCTCTGTCCACCAGTTCCGGAGGTTCCCTTGCCCGTCGTATTGTGACCCCTTGTCGTCGAAGCCGTGGCTGATTTCGTGACCAATAACAGCCCCAATTCCGCCGTAGTTCACGGCATCGTCGGCCTCCATATTGAAGAAGGGCGGTTGCAGGATTGCCGCTGGGAAGACGATTTCGTTCATCTCGGGGTTGTAGTAGGCGTTCACGGTCTGCGGCGACATGAACCATTCATCGCGATCTACTGGACCGCCCACTTTGGCGATCTCGCGATCATGCTCGAACACATTTGCGGCGATGACATTACCGACCACATCTCCGGGAACCAGTCGCAGCCCGGAGTAGTCGCGCCACGTATCCGGGTAGCCAATCTTGGGGCGAAAAGTGGCTAGCTTGTTGTGAGCCTGTTCCTTGGTCTCACCGGTCATCCACTCCAGATCATCAATCGCCTCCGAATACGCAGCAATCAGGTTATCAACGAGCTCCACCATCCGGGCCTTGTTCTCCGGGGGAAAGTAGCGCTCAACGTAGATCTGGCCCAGTGCCTCGCCAACCGCCGATTCAGCTAGGCCCACCGCCCGCTTCCACCGTGCACGCTGCGCCGGAACCCCACTCAGGGTTGTTCCGAAGAAATCGAAGTTAGCCGCATCCAGTGTGCCGTCCAGCAGCGACGCCATCGCGGCCAACGTTGACCACTGCAGATACTCACGCCAGGCCAGCAGTGGGGTGTCTTGGAGGATCTGCTCAAGAGAGTTCAGGTAGTCCGGCTGACCAACGTTTACACTCGCAAGATCGGCCGGAATCTTGGCTCCAGCAAGGAATGACCGAGCATCGAATCCCGGAGCGAGTTGCACGAGCTCCTGGAGTGTCAGCCTGTTGTAAGTCGCCTCTGGATCACGGTTGCGGACCTTATCCCAATGAGCAGTCGCGAGCGCCGTCTCCACCTCAACGATGCGTCCTGCGACGTCCAACGCCTCAGTCTCCTCACCCCAGCCCGCTAGCACCCACATTCGTGCGATGTGCGCGCGGTATTGCTGCAGGATTTCTGTGAACTTCTCATCGAGGTAAAAGTCGCGGTCCGGTAGGCCAAGTCCCGATTGTCGGATATCGCAGATGTACTGAGTTGCGTCTTTATTGTCCTGATGGACAAAGACC
>JBLHZE010000112.1:0-7257 GCA_047631015.1 Actinomycetes bacterium | reverse complement strand
TCGGCAGCATCGCGAACCTTGCGCCGAGCATCTGCCTTGGCACCCTCAGCCTCAAGAGCTGCCGTGTCTTCCTCAAGCTTGAGCTGACGCTTGTTGATGTCCTCGTCACGCTTGTCGGAGAGCTGCTTCTTCTCCACCTCAATCTTCGCTTCGAGGCTCGGGAGGTCACGGGTACGTGCCTCGTCATCAACCTCAGTGATCATGTATGCGGCGAAGTAGATGACCTTCTCGAGGTCCTTCGGTGCAAGATCGAGGAGGTAGCCGAGACGGCTCGGGACACCCTTGAAGTACCAGATGTGAGTAACGGGTGCGGCCAGTTCGATGTGACCCATCCGCTCACGACGAACCTTGGCTCGTGTGACCTCAACACCACAGCGCTCACAAATGATGCCCTTGAACCGGACGCGCTTGTACTTGCCGCAGTAGCACTCCCAGTCGCGAGTCGGACCGAAGATCTTCTCGCAGAACAGACCATCTTTTTCCGGCTTTAGGGTCCGGTAGTTGATGGTCTCTGGCTTCTTCACCTCGCCGTGGGACCAATCACGAATGTTGTCTGCATTGGCCAAGCCGATGCGCAAATCATCAAAGACATTCACGTCAAGCATGGTTTAGACCTCCTCAACGCTGCTGGGCTCACGGCGGGATAGGTCGATACCTAGTTCCTCAGCCGCTCGGAATACGTCTTCGTCGGAATCCTTCATCTCGATTGCCTGACCATCACTGGCCAAGACTTCGACATTGAGGCATAGCGACTGCATTTCTTTGATCAACACCTTGAAGGACTCGGGGATACCGGGTTCTGGGATGTTCTCGCCCTTGACGATGGCCTCGTATACCTTCACGCGACCAGTAACGTCATCGGACTTGATGGTGAGAAGTTCCTGTAAAGCGTAAGCGGCACCGTATGCCTCCAACGCCCACACCTCCATCTCACCGAAGCGCTGGCCACCGAACTGGGCCTTGCCACCCAATGGCTGCTGGGTGATCATCGAGTACGGGCCAGTAGAACGTGCGTGGATCTTGTCGTCGACCAGGTGGTGAAGTTTCAGCACGTACATGTAGCCCAATGAGACCGGCGCCGGGAATGGCTCACCGGAGCGGCCATCCATGAGCTTGGCCTTGCCCGTGCCGTCGACCAGAGTGATGCCGTCATCGGTCTTAGGAGTTGACTCCAGCAGACCAATCACTTCTTCTTCCCGAGCGCCGTCGAAGACCGGAGTCGCGACCCGGACACCAGGCGCTGCCTGACGACCTTCGGGTTTGATCCGCTTGGCCCACTCAGGGTCTCCTTCGATATTCCAGCCCTGGCTAGCGACCCAGCCGAGGTGAGTTTCGAGGACCTGACCGACGTTCATACGGCCAGGAACACCCAACGGGTTGAGGATGACATCCACCGGAGTTCCATCTTCGAGGAATGGCATGTCCTCGACTGGGAGCACCTTGGAGATAACACCCTTATTTCCGTGGCGGCCGGCGAGCTTGTCACCAACATTGATCTTGCGCTTATTGGCGACGTAAACGCGAACGAGTCGGTTGACGCCAGGAGGCAACTCGTCGCCTTCGTCACGATCGAAGACGCGCACACCGATAACGACACCGCGTTCACCGTGTGGAACCTTCAATGAGGTATCGCGAACTTCCCGTGATTTTTCACCGAATATGGCGCGCAGGAGGCGCTCCTCTGGGGTCAGTTCCGTCTCACCCTTGGGCGTGACCTTGCCGACCAGGATGTCGCCAGTGACAACCTCGGCACCGATGCGGATGATACCGCGCTCGTCGAGGTTTGCCAGAACCTCTTCGGAGACGTTCGGGATGTCCCGAGTAATCTCTTCTGGGCCGAGCTTGGTGTCACGAGCATCAACTTCGTGCTCTTGAATGTGGATCGAGGACAACACATCGTCTTGGACGAGGCGCTGGCTCAGGATGATCGCGTCTTCGTAGTTGTGACCCTCCCAGCTCATAAAGGCAACGAGTAGGTTGGCACCCAAGGCCATATCTGCCTGGTCGGTGCAGGGACCATCGCCAATGACCTGACCAGATGCAATCTGCTGCCCCTCGTCCACAAGTGGACGCTGGTTGAAGCACGTACCCTGGTTGGAACGCGTGAACTTGCGAACCCGGTAGGTCTGCGAGGTGCCGTCTTCGTTTGCCACATCGATCGCGTCGGCGCTGACCTCAGTCACTGTGCCAGCTTGATCCGAGATGATGACGTCGCCGGCATCGAAGGCTGCGCGGTACTCCATACCGGTGCCGACGAACGGAGCTTGTGCGCGCAGGAGCGGCACCGACTGACGCTGCATATTGGAACCCATGAGCGCGCGGTTTGCGTCATCGTGCTCAAGGAACGGGATCATGGCCGTTGCGACCGACACCATCTGGCGCGGCGAGACATCCATGTAGTCCACGTCCGCCGGCGCGAGGTAATCGACCTCGCCACCCTTACGGCGGATGAGGACCTTGTCCTCAACAAAGCTGCCGTCAGCGTTAACCGGGGAGTTTGCCTGGGCAACGATGAACTGGTCTTCCACATCCGCGGTTAGGTAGTCGACCTCGTCGGTGACGCGACCATCGGTAACCCGACGGTACGGCGTCTCGACGAATCCGAACGCATTAACGCGAGCGAACGTCGACAGCGAACCAATGAGCCCAATGTTGGGACCCTCTGGGGTCTCAATCGGACACATACGACCGTAGTGCGATGGGTGAACGTCGCGAACCTCGAAGCCAGCACGCTCACGCGAAAGACCACCCGGGCCGAGCGCGGAAAGGCGACGCTTATGCGTCAATCCGGCGAGCGGGTTCGTCTGGTCCATAAACTGCGACAACTGGGAGGTTCCGAAGAACTCCTTGAGGCTGGCGACAACTGGGCGGATGTTAATCAGGGTCTGAGGTGTGATGGCCTCAACGTCTTGGGTGGTCATCCGCTCACGGACAACACGCTCCATCCGGGAAAGTCCGGTACGGATCTGGTTCTGGATCAATTCACCGACGGTGCGAAGACGACGGTTGCCAAAGTGGTCAATATCGTCCGTCTCGACGCGGATCTCGCCGCGTGACGAATCAGCCCGAGTCTCGCCTGCGTGCAGGCGAACCAGGTACTCGATAGCGGAGACGATGTCTTCGAGTTCGAGTACGTTCTCCGACAGTTCGGCGTTGCGGCCAAGCTTCTTGTTGATCTTGTAGCGACCAACCTTCGCGAGGTCGTAACGCTTCGGATTGAAGTAGTAGTTGTTGAGCAGCGTGCGTGCCGACTCGACCGTTGGGGGTTCGCCTGGCCGCAGCTTGCGGTAGATATCGAGCAGCGCCTCGTCCTCTGTGGTTGTGGAGTCCTTCTCGAGGGTCGCGCGAATCGACTCGTACTGGCCGAAGCGCTCGAGGATCTCCTCATTTGTCACACCGAGGGCCTTGAGCAGAATCGTTACTGGCTGCTTGCGCTTACGGTCAACGCGAACCGCAACCATGTCCTTCTTGTCGACCTCGAACTCCAACCAAGCACCGCGGCTTGGGATGATCTTAGCGACGAAGACGTCCTTGTCAGCGATCTTGTCCAAGGTCGACTCGAAGTACACACCTGGGGATCGCACGAGTTGTGAGACAACAACGCGCTCGGTGCCGTTGATGATGAACGTGCCCTTGTCGGTCATGAGCGGGAAATCGCCCATAAACACGGTTTGGGACTTGATCTCGCCGGTTTCGTTGTTGATGAACTCGGCGGTCACGAATAGCGGCGCGGAGTAGGTGAAGTCCTTATCGCGGCATTGCTCCACGGTGTACTTCGGCGGCTCGAAGCGGTGATCGCGGAACGACAGCGACATATTTCCGTTGAAGTCCTCGATCGGAGAGATCTCCTCGAAGATCTCCTCGAGTCCCGAGGTCATCGGAATATCTGTGTCACCTCGCTCCAAGGATGCGACGAGTCGTGCCTTCCAGCGCTCGTTCCCCAGCAGGGTGTCGAACGACGCAGTCTGGAGCGCGAGCAGATTAGGAACCTCCAGCGGTTCCCGGATCTTCGCAAAAGAGACACGAGGCGAGATGGGCGGTGCGGGCAGTACTGGCGTACGCAGGGCGGCCAACGAAAGGTCCTTCCGACAGCAGAGAGGTGTCTGGCGATGAGCGGCAGTTGCCGGTTCTGTTGCGCGCCGAACGGACGTTGTCAAGCTTCAGATTCCCCCGGGTCCCACGTCGACACCTGAGCTGACAACTCGGGTGGACCTCTGGACTCACGGTTTATGACATCTGGGCAGCGTATTACGGGAGCGCAAAGAGCAACGTTACATCCGATGGCCAAGCCTGCCAACCCCTCCCCTAAACAAGGAGCTAAGTTGTGACTAGCCTCACACCGCTTCAGAGGGTCAATCGGGCTAGTCAGCGCTGCCGGCACCGGGCCTGCCACGGGGTCTGCCCCATCCCAGTCAAAATGACTGCTCCCAACGCACCAGCAGCACCAACACACGACCCGCTACGCAGGCTTGCCGACCATCACCTTGCTGACACCACTCATAGGCCAGCGCGCCCGCGACGGCAACCGCGTCGACTCCAACCCAGAACGTGGAACGAAGAACGAAGCCCTGTCCGACAGCCCGGATGTTCCGACGGCAAGTGCCCGCGGCACTGGCACGAGAGCCGTCGCAACTAATTAGGTACGGTCTAACATGGGACGCGCAGAGTGAAGTAGCTCAGCGGGATGAATCATCGAGAGCGACGCGATATGAAACCTTAAGGCGAGTCGCTTTGCCCGTCGATGGGCTGTGGCTTAGGCCTCGGCTGACTGTGTACCTTGATTCAGTCATTCGTGGTCTCCGTCAATACGTCAAGACCGGGGAACCAGTCCCAAGGAGGGCCTTCGGCGCTCATCCTTGGTTTTGCTAGTTCAGCTAGTGATGTACGTCTTGGCACTCTGATGGATTTGTCGTGCTCAGTGGCGCGGAGCTTTTCGTGTTGTCCGAGGGTTTAGTTATGGGCGTCGTGACCGATCGAATCGGCGGCAACGATGGCGTCGGACAGATCGGCTACCGAGATCTCGAAGGGTTCGTGATGAATTGTCTCCCCATCTGCGAGGGCGCGGGTCGCGATGGTTTTGATCTGGTCGGCAGATGGCTCACGCAGGCCCAACTCAGCGAGGGTAACGGGCAATCCGATCGCGACGGCGAATCTCAGTACCTCGTCTAGGTCGGTGCGCGGTCGACCCTCGAGCACCAACTGGGTGATGAGGCCGAAGCAGACCTTCTCACCGTGCAGGAACGGGTGTGTCTCAACCTGTGTCGTCAAACCGTTGTGCACCGAGTGAGCGGCTGCCAAGCCACCAGACTCAAAGCCCAACCCCGACAACAGCGTGTTGGCTTCGATGGTTTTCTCCAGAGCTGGAGTTACAACGTTCGCGTTTGATGCACGGACCGCGTCGAGAGCATTCGCCAGGAGGAGGTCGTAGCAGAGCTGAGCGAGAGCCGTGCCGGTCTGGGTCGGAAGGCCCTGCAGTTGATTGACTGTGTGGGCTTCGCGGACCGTCCGGGCCTCCCACCAGGTTGCCAGCGCATCACCGATGCCGGACACGAGAAGGCGTGTAGGAGCTTGTGCAATCACAGTGGAGTCCACCAAGACCAGTCGCGGGTTAGAGGGGTAGAACCGGTACTCCGCAAAAGCGCCGGTTTCGGTATAGATGACGGACAGAGCCGAGCAAGGAGAGTCAGAGGACGCCGTGGTTGGGCAGTTCACCGCGGCCACACCCAACTTCGCAGCGACGGCCCGCGACGTGTCCAGCACCTTGCCGCCCCCGGCGCCGACGATGATCTGTGATCCAGTCATTTGCGCCACGGTTCCGACCCGATCGATCTCCGCCAAGGTACATTCGCCCCCGAAGATCTCCACCTGGTAGTCGAAGCCCGCGTCGGTCAGGGTCTCCTTCCACGTATTCGCGAGCAGGCCATGAGGCGCGTTTGAGGTGAGGATCAGTACCGGCCCTGCAAGGCCCACCTGGCGCAGTTCGGCGCCGAGGCTGCCTGTGGCATTGCGGCCCTGGGTGTAGCGGCCGGGGGATTGGAGTATGGCGAGCCGATTTTGCATGGACCGATCTTAGCCGGGATCCCGGCGTCTTGGCCTGCGACGAACGAAACCTCAGACACAGACAGACTGCGGGTATCGGGCGGGACTTACAGATTTCCCGTTCCTTGATCATCTTGGTTGTTCGCGATTGGCGCCGCCATTCTGGCGGTGCTCACACCAGCTATGCGTTCCGATGCTACTTCACGTCACACGCCTAAGCTCTGACCAGAAAAGACGAAATCGGCCGTGCTCCAGGATCCTGGTGCACGGCCGATTTCGAATCGAAAAGAAAAGTACTACTTGACGGACACCTTGGCGCCGGCTGCCTCGAGGGCTTCCTTCGCCTTGTCTGCGGTCTCCTTGTTGACCTTCTCGATAACGGCCTTCGGCGCGCTCTCGACAAGCTCTTTGGCCTCTCCTAGGCCAAGGCTGGTGAGGCCGCGGACCTCTTTGATGACCTGAATCTTCTTGGCGCCGACCTCTTCGAGGACGACATCGAACTCGTCTTGCTCGGGAGCAGCTTCCTCGCCGCCTCCGGCCGGTGCTCCGGCAGCAGCCGCTGCGACTGGTGCAGCGGCAGTGACGTTGAAGACCTCTTCGAACTGGCTAACGAACTCAGAGAGCTCGATGAGCGTCATTTCTTTGAAAGCGTCGAGCAGTTCGTCTGTTGACAGCTTCGCCATGATTGGCGTCCTTTCTTAGTGCCCCGGACTTGCGGTTATCGATCCGTTGCAAATGGTGTGTGATTGGGTCTAACTGGTCGTAATGGGTGATCTAGCTCTCGTCGGCTGCGTCGGCTGGTGCCTCAGCGGGTGCCTCATCGGTTACTGCTGCCTCAGCTGCAGTTTCTTCGCCTGCTGCTTGTGTCGGTGCCTCATCAGCGGCCGGAGCCTCTGCTGGGGTAACCGGACCTTCAGCCTCGACCTTTGCGCGCAGGGCGTCAACGGTACGAGCAGCTTGGGATAGCGGCGCTGCGAACAACGACACCGCCCCTTGAAGTGAAGCGTTTAACGCGCCAGCAAACTTGGCCAGCAGGGCCTCGCGGGATTCCAGCTCAGCGAGCTTGGAAACCTCAGCTGCAGTGATGATCTTGCCATCCATGTAGCCGCCCTTGATAACCAACGCTGGGTTTTCCTTAGCGAAGGTCTTCAGGCCCTTAGCTGCGACGACAATGTCGCCCTGAACAAATGCCACTGCACTCGGACCAACGAGTAGTTC
>JBLHZE010000111.1:0-7290 GCA_047631015.1 Actinomycetes bacterium | reverse complement strand
CCACAACGTCGTCGCGGGTAAGCGGAGTCGCTAGTCCCAGCGAGATGATATCCAGAATCCAATCGATCTCCTCAGCTTCGGCCTGTGGAATATCGGGTATCGGGCCATTGGCGGGCACATCCGTGAGCCCGATATAGACCAGACCATTGAACTGTGGGATAGCAAATACGAACCGGCCAAAGCTGCCTGGCACCGGAATAGTCAGCGATGCACGCGGGTTTCCGAGTCGCTCAGCGCGAACCACGACATGGGTTCCCCGGCTCGGGATCAGTTCTACGCTCGGGTCGAGCGTCCCAGCCCACACCCCGGACGCATTGATCACGCTCTTGGCATCGATTCGATAGTGCGTCCCGTCGAGTTCGTCGACGACTGCGGCACCACGAGCATCGATATCTACAGCGCGCGTGCCGGTGAGCATCAATGCACCATAGGCGGCGGCCGTTCGGGCGATCGCGACCACAAATCGGGCATCGTCCTCGAGTTGGTAATCCCAGCCAATGTCGGCACCGACGAGACCGTCGGACAGGAGCGCGGGTATGAGCTGTCGAGCCTCATCCGCAGCTATCCGAGTTGGGCGTGGCAGGGCCGAGGAGGAGACGCGAGTAGCTCGACGGAGGACATCGCCGGCATGCATTCCGAGCCACGTCGTGATGTTGCTTTTGGATTCTGTGGTGTCGAAGATGGGGATGAGTTGAGCGAACGGATGGACCAGGTAAGGAGCGATTGTTTTGCCAATAGCCGCGCGTTCCGTGGCCGATTCCCACGCCACCCCAACGTCGCCTTTGGCTAGGTATCGCAGCCCTCCATGGACCATTTTACTCGACCAACGGCTCGTTCCGAAGGCATAGTCGTGGGCCTCAACGAGCGCAACGGAGAGGCCACGGGTCGCTACATCGAGGGCAACTCCAACCCCGGTAACTCCGCCACCGATGACCAGCACGTCGACGTTGGCGCCCGAGGCGAGGTGATTGCGGTCGCGATCTCGCCGCGCCCTGTTGAGCATGCTGAGCCGATCGCCCGGACGAATAATTGACTGTGTCATGGGGAAGTCTCCGGACTTAGGTAGGCATCGGTCATGATTCGGAGCTCGTCATAGATCCGACCGAGTGGGTCCGCAGAGCTGATCGCACGGGAGGAGAAAACCAAAGATTGGGTTGATGTCATGATCATTAGTGCAAGGAGTGCGGGGTCTCCGCTTCTGATCGATCCGTCCCCGCTCGGCAATTGCCCCGCTTGGATTGCGGCCGCAAGTTGTTCAAGAGCGAGACGCTGGGTCGAGCCGAGCCGGTCGACAATGAGCGGTAGGAGTGCCTCGGGGTCCACAGCTAGGACACGCGCCAGAACGGGATGCTCTGCCAGTGCCGCACTTGCCCGAGCGACCATCGTTGCGGTTCGTGCGCGCACGGTCGTCAGACCGCTGGTGTGTACGTCGACCTCACTCAGGAGCGCGCCGAGTTCCACCGTCAGGAGCGCCGACAAGAGTCGGGGGAGGTCGTCGTACTTACGATAGACAGTCATCCGGGAGACACCAGCGCGACGAGCCACATCGGCTAGCGTCGTCCGGCGAACGCCAACCTCTAGAATAGAGTCGTACGCGGCTTGGAGTACCGGGTCCGAGCGAGTCTGATCCGCGGGAGACGTCGCGGAACGCACGTACGTCTCGGGCCCACGGGGTACCCCTGTGGGCCCGAGACGATGTGACAGCATATGTAACAATGTAACACCGTGAGACGATACTTATGGCGCCGCACGTTCGCCAGTAGTCATCCGCCGGTAGCTGAGGAGATCGCATGATTGGCCGTTACGATGATGAGGTGTCCCGGTGGGGGATTCCGCCGGAACCGATTGAGCTCAATGATCGAGCCCGCGACTTCCTGATCGAGAAGGTCGGTCCTCCGCGCGATACAGCGCCGGTCGTGCGCAAACAAATAGAGGTACCCGAGAGCAGGCTAGACACCGATGATCTGCGTTCCCTAGCAATCGTTGTTGGGGACGGCGATATCGCAACAGGTGATGACGAACGACTTGCTCATGGTGGAGGTTTCTCCTATCTGGATCTCCTTGAGCACCGTGGGACGAGCCCACGGGTTCCGGACGCTGTTGTGTCGCCTAAGTCCCACGCAGTCGTGCGTAAACTCCTGGAGTTCTGTGAACAGCGCAGTATTGCCGTCGTGCCATTTGGCGGCGGTACATCTGTGGTCGGAGGGGTCAGGCCAGAGACCGGCAATCACGGAGCGGTCATTGCCGTCTCTTTCGACAATATGGCTGATCTCATTGATGTCGATGACGTGAACATGACGGCCACGATGGGGCCGGGAATTACCGGACCGACGTTGGAGAGGCTGCTGAAGACCCGTGGCTTCACATTGGGGCACTTCCCGCAGTCATGGGAACGGGCGTCTATCGGTGGCTATGTGGCGACTCGATCCGCCGGTCAAGCCTCGGCGGGATATGGCCGGAGTGACGAGATGGTCGAGCGCCTGACCGTTGCGTGCGTGGACCGTGAGTTCGTTCTAGGTCGAGCCCCCGGTTCAGCCGCTGGCCCGGATTTGCGCCAACTCTTTATCGGTAGCGAAGGGATTTTCGGGCTAATCACGGAGGTCACGCTACGGATTAGGCGCCTGCCCAATGAAACTCGACTTGAGGGCGTCATGTTCCCGAGCTATCAGGCTGGTCTAGATGCCTTTCGAGAGCTGGTTGCCCGCCGTGCTACCGCTGATGTCATGCGACTGTCCGATCCCGAAGAGTCTTTGACCAATCTAACGATGGCGACGGACGGCGCGAAGGCATCCGCGCTCAGTAGTTACCTAAAGCTACGTAAGGTTGCGGGAGGCTCGTTAGCGATCTTCTCTTGGGAGGGGACCCATACGCAGTTGGGGGCTAGACGAGATGAATCCTGGCGGGTTATGCGCAAGTTCGGCGCGGTGTCCTTGGGGGCAACCGTCGGCAAGGGGTGGGAGCACGGCCGTTTCGCCGGTCCTTACTTGCGCGATGCGCTGTTGGACCGCGGCTATCTCGTTGAGACAGTCGAAACCGCTACCGGTTGGCGTGAACTCCCAGAGCTGCGTCGTTCCGTTGCCGAGGCGCTGCGCAACGCGCTACCCGACGACGGCCCAGGGCCATGGGTGATGTCCCACCTCTCCCACCTGTACGAAACGGGAGGTTCGCTCTACGTCACGATTATTGCCAACCGTGACGATGAGGACCCGGTGGGGCAGTGGCAACGGGCAAAGACTGCTGCCAGTGAGGCAATCGTCGCGGCTAACGCAACGATCACTCACCATCACGCAGTTGGGCGAGATCACGCGCCGTGGCTGGCAGCTGAGATTGGCTCGGACGGGGTGGCGCTCCTAACCGCGATCAAACGGGAACTGGATCCGACCGGAATCCTCAACCCAGGCGTACTGATCCCTGTGCAAGGTGCTGGCACGCGTACCTAGACGAATGGATTGCTCGCGATTCAGTCGAGGTTGTAGAGCTCCTCGCGACTGAGCGGGCGGACGTAATCCCAGGAGTGCTCGCCTTTGCGAGCGCGCGCGACGCGAGCGCTCAGTTCCTCAGCATGGTCACCGACGAAGACGTACGCGATGCAATCGAACTCGCACCAAATCTCTGCTTCGAGTTGCCCATCAGAGATGTGCTCGACAGCGAGCCGGTTGTCAACCGACTCAGTGACAACCCGAATCTCTGGTTTCGTCCGGACGGACCGTGTTGGCACGAGTGACTCCCTAGTTTCGATGTGCCCACAGGTTGCCTCGCCGATCCGAGAAATCCGGCACGCGACACGCCAAGAGTTAGGCCCAGCTAAAGAGCGGCGGGGTCTCCAGCGTCTTGGGCGAAGGCATCAGTTGCGAAGTACTCATCGATTCGGCGTTGCGCGTCGTCGCCAAATAGCAGGTCGCATGCTTCGCGGATTCCCTCCGCGTCCGAGAGAACTTCGCGGCCGAGTACGAGCGCGATCTTAGAGCGGCGACGCAGGAAGTCGTCAAGCTTCGTAATCATTTCAGTTTTTGCAGCATAAAAGAGTTCTGCCCGCACATATTCGGCTCCATCTATGATCTCATCGGCCATCGACGGGTCGTCGCGGATCGCTTCAAGCATGGCGAATGCGCGCAGGCTGTATCGACGCCACAGCCGGGTCGACAGCGTCTCGAAGTTGGAATGCTTCCGGAGCTTATTGAGGCCCATCAGCCTGGCCTGGCGGAAGAACTCATCACGGGTTGCCTTTGGTGGTTCGCCGTACCAATCTTTGCGGTCCTTATCGAGCCGCGCCCCGAGTTCGACCGCCGCATCGCAGACCTCTTCACCGATATTGAGGCAGTCGGTGATCTTCCCGCCGAAGATCGTGATGAATGAATCCGCCGGATCAACTTCGAGCGCATGTTTACGCGATAGCGAGGTCCAGTCAGTGTCTGCGTGACTGTCGTCAGTGCGCTCAACGACCAACGGGCGCACCCCGCTGCGGGTTGAAATAATGTCCGCTGGAGTCAGTGGTTCAGGCAGGTTCAGCCGAGCATTGATTTGCTCTAGGAGGAAGTCTCGATCGTCAGCCTCAACCTGAGTGACCGGGTCGCTCACTCGCTCATCTGTCGTTCCAATAACCGAACGCGAGCCCATCGGAATCACATAAAAAAGGCGCTCAGTGTCATCAAAGAACGCGAGAACTTCTTCGTGTTTGTTGAGGCGTGGAACGACCAAGTGGATACCTTTGGAGAAGACAATCTGGTGGTTGGTTTTGATATTAAGTTGTTTGTTTAGGTCATCGACAAACGGACCGGCAGCGTTCACAATCATTCGCGCTTTGCATTCGAAGGT
Organism: Actinomycetes bacterium; assembly: GCA_047631015.1. Taxonomy (GTDB): domain Bacteria; phylum Actinomycetota; class Actinomycetes; order S36-B12; family UBA10799; genus UBA10799. The sequence continues at coordinate 2,475 of JBLHZE010000111.1, read as the reverse complement.
GTCTCCGCTGTCGTTATCTCGCAGTTCGGCACGCCAGCCGCGTGAATCTCGATACGCCGCGGTTAGTTCCACGTAGTTCGCGCAGGCCGCACCAACATTGAGGGCCGAGCGTACAAACTGAAAGACGAAGCGAGAATCGTTGTCCACGACGTAGGCATCGGAGTATTCGATGGCACCGATCACATCGTTCATGCGAATTATCGGCTCGCGTTTGGCCAGTTTCTTTTTGCTGTACACCTTCGGGGGACGGGTCCGGGCATTGCCGATCAGCCAGTACGCGGTTGATCCCAGGCCGGCAAACCAGGGTTTGTACGGGGAGTGTGCATCGAGTGCCGCCAGGAAGCGGATCTCACGCAGATTCGCTGGGTAGGCCTTGATGAGGCGGTTGCGAGACATACAGAGGTGCCGCACAAGAAGCAGTTCGTAGTTCTCGAGGTACTTGAATCCGCCCCACACCAGATTAGATGACTGCATTGAGGTGAAGCCGGCGAAGTCTCCTCGATCAATCATGGCGACTCGGGCGCCTCGTGATGCGAGAGCCGCGGCGCTAACAGCGCCGTTGATGCCGCCGCCAACGATGAGCACATCGAAGTCCCCGCCACGAATCTTGTCGATGTTGGTACTGCGTAAGCTCATCTGCTCTCCTCGTTGGGCTCAGACCACCTCCTGGCACGTCATCGGGGAACCGCCAAGGAGTCTTATGAAGGTTTGCTGGTACTCCAAGAGTGTCGTATCCGGCTACTGGCACAATAATTGGCAGACTTGAAATCGGCAACTCGCGGTAAACGCCGCGTGAGTAGCTGTCAGAACCGAGACAAAAAACACCGAATTCCTCCCGAACGAAAGCCAACAGATGACCGAGGTAATCGACGTGACGGCCGAACCAGTAGGCGACGACGTCCAGTTTCGCAGTGATATGGGTGTGGAGTTTGTCGAGTTGGCGGGTGCGGCCGCGCAAGGTAATAATGCCATCTGGGCAGCGCACGTATCGACGGTTGGGGTGAAGCCGATCGAGGCCACCGGTAGTGTCAACCACAGTCAAACACTTAACCACTGCGATAGTCGCCCTTGGACTACGTCAGCAAGCGAGAGAGACCTAGGAGTGGCAGCATGACGACAGAAGCGACTGGGACTCAGCATGACCTAACGGATATCGAATTCCGTAACGACATGACGGTCGATTTGATCCGCAGTCAGGCTGCGGACGAGAACGTGGTGTGGGCGGCTCGGGTATCCACGGCGGGTGACCTTACTCTTGATTCCCTTGCCGACGATCCCACACGATCTGAGGGTCTCATTCGGTACCTGCTTCGCTCAAAACATGGCACGCCCTTCGAGCATAATTCGATGATTTTTTTCATCCGAGCGCCGATTTTTGTCTTCCGCGAGTTCATGCGGCATCGGATTGGATGGTCATATAACGAGGAGAGCGCTCGGTATCGAGAGCTAGCGCCAACATTCTATGTCCCGGCGATGGATAGACCGTTGGTGCAAGAAGGGAAGCCGGGCCATTACCAGTTCGTGCAAGGGTCGGAGGAACAATCTGAGGTAGTGCAGGAGACGACGAAGACGGCTTGCGAATCTTCGTACCGCGCTTATCAGGAAATGCTGGCAGCGGGAGTTGCGCGGGAAGTAGCCCGAGGCGTGTTGCCTGTTGCTACCTACTCCTCGATGTACGCAACATGCAACGCCCGGTCCTTGATGTCGTTTCTATCGCTGAGGGTGCATGACCCGGAGGCGGCTAACCCGTCATTTCCGCAGCGCGAAATCGAGATGGTCGCGACGCAGTTGGAAGCTGAATTCGCAAGGGTAATGCCGATCACGTACAAGGCATTCTTGGACTTCGGTCGCGTTGCGCCATAGGTACTGGGCGAGTTGGGGGCCAATCACTACTTCGCGGTGAGAAAGTGACGTCCTAGTTAGATTTGCAGCTCGATCACCTTAGCTATTAGTGAAGGATACTGAGATATGTCGACCAAACCATGGCAAGTGCTTGGCCTTGCAACCCTGTGCTTTATTCAGGCTGCGCACCTGATCTCCGTCGTGGCTGGGAAGGTAGCGGTTAAGTCCGATCCAGCGGCTGTACAGGCTCAGGCCGAGTTGGGGCTGGCCTCCGAGGGCGGAGCGGACGTAGCAGCTGTTTACGAACTTTTGGCAACCTCCCAGTTCGTTTTTTCTGTTATTGCAGTGGTCGCGTTCATGCTCGGCTTCTTGCTATACCGGGGCGAGCATCTGCCTGGGGTTCGTTTGACCGGAGCCATCTTCTTCGGGTTAGGTGTGCTGGGTCAAATCTTCGGTCGTATTCCACGCGGGCCTGCCTCGGAGACGATATTGCGCGAGGACACGGCCCAATTACTATCGATTGGATTAAGCGCGTTGCTTTTTGTGGGATTCGTTTCGCTGTTCTTTGGAAAGGCTGCCATCTGGGTGAAAGAACACCCCCGAAGCGCCTAATGAGGGGTAGGTAACGCTCAA
>JBLHZE010000110.1:0-7331 GCA_047631015.1 Actinomycetes bacterium | reverse complement strand
TTGGAGATACGCCTGGAGTAGCTTTCGCGAGTCCGGTTGCTGCGGGTACCCCCGCAATTGCAAAAGATGGCAAAACGGTCCTGATCACGGTGATTCCAAAGACCGGCCCGCAAAGCGATCAGACAAGCGAGCTCCTGACAACGCTGCGGGATACGACAATCCCTCAGGCCACCGCGAATAGCGGAATCGTTGCCTATGTCGGTGGCGCCACGGCAGTTGCTGAGGACTTCAGCACCGTCCTGAGCGAGAAGCTTCCAGAGTTCCTGATGGTTGTCGTTGGACTCGGCTTCCTGGTCCTCATGGTGCTCTTTCGATCATTGGTGATACCGCTGACGGCCGCGATTACGGCACTCATGAGCTTCAGCGCGGCGCTCGGAGTATCCGTGTTTATCTTCCAGTGGGGGAACCTAAACTTCTTCTTCGGCGTGTACGGCGCGGGTCCGATCCTGCCCTTCTTGCCGGTGATGCTCTTCGCAATTCTGTTTGGCCTCTCAATGGACTATCAGGTATTCCTCGTCAGCCGGATGCAAGAAGAGTGGAATGCCCACGGCGACAATAAGCGCGCTGTTCGGGTGGGTCTCGGCGGTTCCGGGCTCGTCGTCGTTGCTGCTGCACTCATTATGTTCAGCGTTTTCATGTCGTTCGTCTTCCAGACCAACACCACAATCAAGCTATTCGGACTGTCGCTCGCGGTGGCGATCGCCGTGGATGCATTCCTCATCCGCCTCATGTTGGTTCCTGCGCTCATGACGGTACTGGGACGGGCGAACTGGTACATCCCTGGATGGCTCGGAAAACTCCTTCCCAAGGTCGATGTTGAGGGCGTGCCTACCTCCAAAGCTGCACCACCGGAATCTCCCGAACCGGTTCTTGACAAGACGTAGGTCAATCGCCGGATTCCTGAATCCGGCGATCAGCCGTGCGATCGATCTCTATTCGCCTAGGCCGCGAGCAGCCGCTGCAACGGCCCGCGCCGTGAGTTCCGCTCCGGTGTAGGTGGCCGCGTCATGAACGTTTCCCGGACCCGTGATTCCTGCACCTTCGCTAATGAAGGCATCGAGCGCCTGCGGGAAACGCTCATTTACGCCCCTACCCCACACGACAGGGTCTTTCACATTCACGACGTTGAGCCATCCCCCTAGCCGGTCGTAGGGATAGGTCGCTGGATCCTGCCACTTCTTCCCCCAGAAGTCCTTAACTCCGAGCGGAGAACCAAAGCTCACAAGCAGCTCAATGGATACGCCTCGAACGTGCAACGCATCGAGGGCAACGACCGAGCCAAGGCTGTGAGCCAGCAGAATCACAGGCCCATCGATGGACTTGATCCGGTCAGCGACCCGATCAAGTACCGCCGCCCGCAGGTGATCGTCGTATCGATAGTGACCTGCTTGCCGCATGCCGAGCAGAGGTACCCGGATCATCACCTCACCCGGGATGAACACGGGAATCGGGTTGGTTGGCGATGTCACACGATCCGGGCTATCCCAAATCGCGCCGCGCAGAATCCGTTGTCGGCGCCGATAGCGCCGCCGGGCCGAACTCAGGTCATCGCTCACTATCGGCTCATGTCTATGGGCAGCGCGACGACGACGGATAACCCCAGCCTGATTGATGAGGTCGTCAAATCCCACTTCAATGGAGGCAATATCGACGCTCCCCGGCAGTTGCGTCAGGCGTCCTTTGAGAGCAACCTCCCACCCAGGAACCGACCCTCCGACACCATGGAGGAACACAGCAGTCGCTTCTGGCATGGGCACAGTCTGGCGAATGCTCGAAGAGTTTCCCCAAGGTGGGTGACGCCTGCCACTCGAACAGGCGTAACTTGTAGGTATGCCGGGTTCCCTGCCGTTCACCCACCCTGGGGTGCTTGATGTACAACGAATCAGCCTCGGTGAGGAGCTGGTCGGCTACCAAACAGGCTGGGATCTGCAACAACGCACCCATGCTGGCGTGCTCGCAAAGCGCATCCGACCGACTGTTCTACTCCTGGAACACGAGGAGATCTACACCGCAGGTCGGCGCACCCAGCCGCAGGACCTCCCAACCGACGGATCGGCAGTAATAGATGTTGACCGCGGTGGACGAATTACGTGGCACGGGCCAGGCCAGCTCGTGAGCTACCAGATCGTTCCACTGCCCCACCCAATGGACGTGGTAGCCCACGTCCGCCGACTTGAAACGGCAATCATGTCGACATGCGCGGACTTCGGAATCGCAACGACTCAGGTTTCAGGCCGAAGTGGGGTCTGGTGCCCAGCGCAGCCTCAGGATCGACTTAGTAGCAGAAACACCGAGCGCAAAATTGCGGCAATCGGAGTTCGCGTTTCGCGAGGGATTACCACGCACGGACTAGCGCTCAATGTCGACTGCGATCTTGGATGGGGAAACGCGATCGTTCCATGCGGGATTGCGGACGCGGGTATCACCTCGATGGTGGTCGAAGGCGCCCTCCCCGACATCGAACACTCGGCAAGAATCACCCGCGTGGCAGACCAACTTGAGATGCACGTGCGCGACGTCTTGGAACCAACTCTGCACCCAACACAACAGCGCGTAGGCTGAGCTCATGACCGATTCATCCGCCGCACCTGAGGGTCGAAAATTGTTACGCCTCGAAGTCCGCAACACCCAGACTGACATCGAGCGCAAACCTCCATGGATCAAGGCGAAATACCGCAACGGACCTAACCACGCGGATATCCGCAAACGAGTTGCGGATGCTGGACTACATACTGTCTGCCAGGAGGCAGGGTGCCCGAATATCAGCGAATGCTGGGAAGACCGGGAAGCAACGTTCCTGATCGGCGGCGACGTGTGCTCACGACGGTGTGACTTCTGCCAGATAGATACCGGAAAGCCCACTCCACTTGATGCCGACGAGCCGCGCCGAGTCGCGGATTCGATCGCAGCTATGGGACTACGCTACGCAACGATCACTGGCGTTGCTCGAGATGATCTCCCCGACCAGGGAGCGTGGCTGTACGCCGAAACAGTGAGGGCGATACATCAAAGCGTCGACGGCTGCGGGGTCGAACTTCTCATCCCGGATTTCTCGGGGGATGGCGACTTGCTCGCTGAAGTCTTTGAGTCACGACCCGAAGTGCTCGCCCACAATGTCGAGACGGTCCCCCGGTTGATGCGTCGCATCAGACCCGCGTTCACCTACGAGCGGTCTCTCGGTGTCATCACCTCTGCTCGCGAAGCGGGTCTGATCACGAAGTCGAACCTGATCCTGGGAATGGGCGAAGAACGCCACGAGGTTGAAGAGGCCCTGGCCGACCTGGTGAAGGCCGGGACCCAACTCATCACGATCACCCAGTACCTTCGTCCGTCCGCTCGGCACCATCCTGTGGAGCGCTGGGTGACACCCGAAGAGTTCGATGATCTAGCCCGAGTAGCGGAAGATGTCGGATTCCTGGGAGTAATGAGTGGACCGCTTGTCCGGTCCTCCTACCGCGCTGGGAGGCTGTTTTCTCAAGCTCAGAGCGCCCTAGGAATACCCGCTCACAGCTAATTCCGTTCGAATCGGTCGGCATGGACACAACACAGGGTGCCCTCTATGGCTTACCCTTGCCACATGGCTCGTAAGGACGGCAGCCCAGGGCGCCTCAAGCAGATTAGAGAGACGTACAAGCTCACGAGGAAGACCGATCCTCGAATCGGCTGGATCCTCCTCGGCATCTTCGTCGGGATCATCGCGGTCTTCGTGATCGTTGGGCTCCTCCTCGGGAGGGTCTGGTTCTTCGTCCCGATCGGAGTCGCGCTGGGCCTACTCGCCGCGGTCGTCATCTTCGGGCGGCGAGCCGAACGCTCCGCCTACGCTCAAATTGAGGGTCAGCCCGGCGCAGCCGCAGCTGTGCTCAAGTCACTGAAGTCTGGTTGGTTTGTCACACCGGCGCTGACAATGAACAAAAACCAGGACGTTGTACACCGTGTGCTCGGACGTCCTGGCGTCATCTTGGTGTCGGAAGGCCCATCAACTCGAGTAACCCAGATGCTGGCAAATGAGCGCAAGAAGACAACGCGCTACGTCCCCGATATTAATATCGTCGAGATTCAGTCCGGCAACGACGAGGGCCAGATCCCGCTACGCAAGCTCAACACGAAGGTCAGAAAGCAGAAGCGAACCCTGAAACCGGCGCAGGTCACAGAGGTCCGCAAGCGACTCGAGGCACTATCCACCCGACCTGTCTCGGCGCCCAAGGGCCCGATGCCCAAGAGTGTGCGCTCCGCACGCGGACAACGAGGCTAGCGCTGCCCCCCTAGCAAGACCCCGCGCGTCTAATCGCCGCAAATACCGTCCCGTCAAAAGCTGCCTAACGCTACCGAAGCTGACCGAAGTCCCTACACAAATCCACGTGCGTCGCTGGGATGAGCTGCGCGAACGACTCCTCACGTTTGGTAGCAGCAACATCGGTGTCAGCCGGTCTGGCCGCATCGTCCGCTCACAAACTCGCTACGTGAGTTGCTTTGCTGGCATACCCTCGCTTTTGGATCAAAATTAGAATTTCGTCTCCAATGCCGCGAATATTGGATAACACTTGGATATTGACGACCTGGATTAAGTGGCGAGATCACCTCTCATGTATGAAGATGGTAAGGAATTCGACAGACCTATTCGCTCGATCCGGCGCCCCATCTATGGAGTAGACCTTGCTATTGACGTCGTCCGTATTACCCGCAGCTGGGATTCTTACCAGCGCAGTTGTTGCCGCTGGTCTCATGCTTGGACCTGCCTCACCTGCGAGCTCTACTGATGCAGTAAGTACCCCGCCCCCAACTACCTCGCCGACTCCCACCCCTACGCCGTCGACTCCTACCCCGCCATCTACACCGCCGCTATCGCAGTGGCCGTCTAAGGTCACTGTCGGCTATTCGACCCAGGGCCGCAAGATCGTCGCGAGGCGTAAGGGGAACCCGTCGGCACCTCGTGTGTTCCTCGGCATCGGGATCATTCACGGTAACGAAAACAAGGGCAAACGGATCATTAACAAATTCCGAAAAAAGAAACTCTCTCCAGCTGCCGATGTACAGATCTGGACTATTCGCTCAATGAACCCGGACGGCGCCGCAGCGAAACGTCGGTATAACGCTCGCGGAGTTGACCTCAACCGCAACTTCCCAACCGGCTGGCGGCGCGGCACTCTCGCCGCGGGACGTGGTCCCGCAAGCGAGCCCGAGACCCAGGCCCTGATGTCATTCATGAGCAAGCTGAGACCAGATGGGTCCCTCGTCTTTCATCAGGACTGGAATATGGTGCTCGGGATTTGCAGCCTGAAGACCGGTCCCTACGCTAAGCAGTTTGCGGCTCTTGCCAAGATCCCGCGCGAACCGTGCCGACGGGCATACACCGGCACGATGGGGATGTGGGCTAACTCAGCGCTACCCGGTTACCTGCTCACAGTGGAGCTCCCCGCCTCCCGCGCTGTCAATAAGAAGAAGGTCAAGCGATGGGCCAAGGCAGTCAAGAAACAGGCTCTGCGCGTTCCGAACCTGGACTCAACATCTCCGTTGACTCCGACTCCGACTCCGACTCCGACTCCGACTCCGACTCCGACTCCGACTCCGACTCCGACTCCGACGAGCTAGCAGTCATCGGCTAGCTCTCAACCCGCTGCAGAACACGGTCGCGGAACCGAGTTGTGCAGCCCGTCGCTACTCAGGACGACGGCGTCCTTCTCGGGTATTGACGACCACCGTTCCGGTCGCCTTGTCATCTAACCCTCGACCGTCTCGGTCCCAAATCACCGCCGGGACAACCAGACAGATTAGCAACGTGCGCAGGAGCGCCCTGGGCGGGTTGGTATAGGCGCGCCCAAGTGGCAGCACCCGGATTCCCATGGTTCTTTGACCGAACGAGGCCCCGCCCAGCATAGTGAAAATCGATTTCACGACGAAGAAGACGCCAAGCGTGGCCAAGGCCGACTCCTGGCTTCCATATGGCCACTGCGGGAAAATCAACGTGGCGACGAGGGCCGAGGTTATCCAGTCGATAAAGAGCGCAACGACGCGTCGACCGAAACCTGCCACTGACCCGATGCCGTACTCCGGCAGACCCAGTCGCTCACCTCGATAGCCCAAATCGATTCCAGAGGCTTCCAGCGCTGCCCGCGGTCCGGAGACCCACGAACCGATATCTCGGCGATCCATGTGGTCAGGCTAGCTGTCCACTCGTTTAGGGTGGGGCCAGCCCTGGACTAACTAAGGGTGTAACAAACGCGCAACACGTGAGACACGAATGCGTCACAGCGCTAACTTAGGGTTTGGACTCAGGTAGGCGGTATCTGCCGTAAGACCAGGAGTAGCGCCACACCCGGGGGAAGCGCAACAGCCAAAAAGCAACGTTGGCCATAACGCCAACGACTCGAAAAGGAGCGGTGAATGTCAAGCCAGCTAGATTTTAAGAATGCCGACGACGTCATTAAATACCTCAAGGACGAGGATGTCGTGTTTGTCGATGTCCGCTTCTGCGACCTTCCCGGCGTCATGCAGCACTTCAACCTGCCCGCAGCTTCAGTCGACAAGGCCCTATTCGAAGATGGCCAGATGTTCGACGGATCCTCGATTCGCGGATTTCAGGCAATCCACGAATCCGATATGAAGCTCATCCCGGATGTCACCAGCGCCTACCTCGACCCATTCCGGGCGAACAAGACGCTCATCATCAACTTCTCGATTCGGGACCCTTTCACCGATGAACCCTACAGTCGCGACCCACGTCAGGTGGCAGCCAAAGCCGAGGCGTACCTCACGTCAACCGGGATCGCTGATACCTGCTACTTCGGTGCTGAGGCGGAGTTCTACGTCTTCGACGACGTGCGCTTCGAGACTAAGTCCAACGCCGGGTACTACTACGTCGATTCGATCGAAGGCGCATGGAACTCGGGCCGCGAAGAAGAAGGCGGCAACCTGGGCTACAAAACCGGCTACAAGAGCGGGTACTTCCCGGTTCCACCGGTCGATCACTTCGCCGATCTGCGTGACGAAATGTCAATTGAGCTCATTAACTCCGGACTCGAGATTGAGCGTGCGCACCACGAGGTTGGCACCGGCGGGCAGGGCGAGATCAACTACAGGTTCGACACTCTTCAGCAATCTGCAGACGACGTGATGAAGTTCAAGTACATCATCAAGAACGTCGCCTGGAGGAATGGCAAGTCGGCAACCTTCATGCCGAAGCCACTCTTTGGTGACAACGGTTCCGGAATGCACAGTCACCAATCGCTGTGGAAAGACGGTAAGCCCTTGTTCTACGACGAACTGGGCTATGCAGGCCTGTCGGATATGGCCCGTTGGTACATCGGTGGCCTGCTCAAGCATGCGCCATCACT
>JBLHZE010000109.1:0-7360 GCA_047631015.1 Actinomycetes bacterium | reverse complement strand
GCAAGGTACGAACTCACGTCTGCGACAGGAGCGATGCCAATAAAGATCCGCTCATTTTCTGTTGAACTGGCACCTATCTGAAACTCAGCGAGGCCGCGAACGGTGTTCGGGGCTCCCGCAGTATCGATGGAGAACTCATTGAGCACTAGGGCGTACCCCTCCCCCGCAACGTTGCCAGCCGGTACGCCAATCTCTCCATCCGGACCGACCAGCACGGCTAGAAAGCCGCCACCGCTAGCCGCAACCAAGCCGAGCACTAAGAGAAGTGCGCCAAAGAATGCCTGTAGTCCCCGCTTCATTCCTACCCTTTCACGCTTTACCCAGCCCTGATACCGCCAGCGCTACGCTATCCGAGCTTGTAGGAAAAGCCGACCTCCTCGCTATGTGTCGCGTCCCAACCTGCAATCAGCACTCAGAAAATCACTCGACGCGATGCTCAAGACGATCCGTATGTCAGTGTTCACAGTGAGCGCGGCTACCCCGGTAATTCCCAGACTAAGACTGCGGCATGTCCACGCATATGCTTTCACCCGTTCGCAAGCTCTCGACTGGTTGCCCGTATGACATCGGTCCGACCTTTAGGCTAATTTGCGATCATGACCAAGTCCGAAGTACTCACCCATCCGATCCGGATGCGTATCGTCCTGACAATGGTCGGTGGCCGCGATCTTACGACTAGCGAGATTGCTGCCGAAATGACTGACGTACCGATTGCGACGCTCTATCGCCATATCGCGGCACTATCTGAGGGCAACGTCTTCGACGTTGTCAAGGAACGGCGAGTGCGGGGTGCGGTTGAGCGAACATTCCGGCTACGACCCGACTACCAGCTACGGCCTGAGTTCACCTTGGCTGATCGGCAAAATGCCGCCAACATGAGTTCGAAGGACCAGCGCGCAGCATTTGGTGTGTTCGCGGCATCGATGATCGCCGCGTACGACGGATACCTGGCGCGCGAGGACCGCGACGTCGTCTCTGATCCCGTCGGCTACCGCACTGTCGCCGTCTACGCTGACGATAGTGATGTCAAGCGAGTCACCGAGATCTTCGACCAGGCGATGCAACCGCTACTGAAAGAATCAGAAGGTAAGCGCCGCATCCTCGTCAGCACGGTTGTGATTCCAACCTGATTGAGTTAGCCCGGCTGCTGGTCATTCAGCACGTCCCTTGGGAGAAGCCTGGTCTCATCAATCAGATGGCGCAGGAGCGTGGGATCCGGATCGACACGCTGTTGGTCTCAGCGGGAACGAAGAGCCATGTCCCAGAATCAGCAACCCCATACGACGGGATTGTGCTGATGGGCGGACCAATGGGCGCCCTCGACGACGGGCTCTACCCCTGGTTGCTGCAGGAACGTGAGCTCGCACGAAACGCCGTACGGGATGGAATTCCGATTCTCGGGATCTGTTTGGGCCACCAGCTGATCGCTGTTGCTCTTGGAGCCGAGCTAATCGCTGGCGGTGTGGAAGAGATCGGGATTGGGACCGTAAGCCTCAGCGCGGACAGCCCAGAACTCGGCGCTGCCGGCGAGCAGCTTCCGGTATTGCACTGGCACCGGGACAGAGTCACTGCTCCCCCCAGCGCGTCGGTTTTGGCGAGTTCCCCTGAGTGTCCCGTTCAAGCATTCCGAATCGGCTCCGCAGTTGGCGTGCAGTTCCACGTTGAGCTGACACGATCACTACTGAGGACATGGCTTAGCGAACCGGCCATGGTCAACGACCTGCCGTCCGGTCTGACCCCGAGCGACTTAACAACCGGCTTCGCGGAAGCAGAGCGCAAGCTCGCAGCGGCGGGTACATCGCTGATAGGCAAATTCCTCGCCGACGTCGTCGAGTCAAGAGAGCGGAACGGGTGGTAGACCCGCGGGATCCCTCTCCTCCTCCACATCACGCACCTTCAACAGTATGGACATTGGCACCGCGATTGCGCTGTAGATCATCACCGTCCCAGCGATAATCACGAATGTTACTGGGAGCAGTTTCTCCGCACCTGGAACATTGCTGGCCAGCAGTGAGACGCTGAAGCTGGATGCAGTAGCCGCAGCTACGATTCCACGCGGAGCAATGCATCCGATGTACAGGCGTTCTCGAAACGTCAAGGTCGTACCGACGGTGAGAACCAATACAGACGCCGGGCGAATAACAAGAACCAGGACGGCAACGACTCCAAGCGAAGGGAGGAGGATTTCGCCAACCTGCGCGTAGGTGACCAGGGCGGATATCGAGATGAAGAGCACCCCGATGGCGAAGCTCACGACGGTGTCGAAGAACGGTTTGACAGCCGTCAGACGCTCTCGAGCAAGTACCGGAGCGAGCATCCCCATGATGATTGCTGCCACCAGCCCCGAGTCTGTCGAGATCGCGTCAGTGAGCGCCGTCGTCACAACGACCGCGCCGAGAAGCACTTGGGTTCCGAGAATCTTAACGGAACCAGCAAGCCGCATTCCAACCCAAATAAGTGCTAGACCACAAAAACCCCCAGTGATACCGACCACGATGGATGTAAGGAATCCCTCCGACACTGGTATAAGTCCACTCCCGACCTGGGCAACCTGCCCCGCCTGGTCGGGTTGCACGTATTGAAAGACAACAACCGCTATGAGCGCGCCAATTGGATCGATAAGCGTTCCCTCCCACGCTAATATCCGGCGAATACGTATTTGGGGTTTAGCAAAAGCAAGCAACGGTCCGATGACCGTCGGGCCAGAGACGATAACGATGGCGCCGAGGAGGACTGCGAGTACTGTCGAAGGCAAGTCCAGAAGTGCGTTTATGGCCCCACTCGCGCAGGCCCATGTGATGAGCGCCCCGAGGATAACGAGCCGACGGATTATCCGATTGTCTGGGCGATCTACTCGCTCCTCGACAAGTTCCAGACCTCCATGGAAAAGAATCAACCCCACCGCGATATTTACCAGCGGAGAGAACGCGTCACCAAAAACTTCAGTGGGGTTCATCGTAGGAAGGAGGTTGCCCGCAATGAAACCGGCCGGTAGTAGTAGGACAAGTGCAGGGATTTTTAGTGCCGGTGCAATTAGTTGGCAACCCACCGCTAATCCAACGGTGATCGCGAGGCTGACCAGGATCGATTGGTCGGGACTCATCGCGAGGCTGACCAGGATCAATTCGTCGGGGCTCACGCCGCGACGATAGCGGCGAAAGGGTTCAGAACTCGACTCCAGCGAGTTCCGTCTGTCCGATCTCCTTTTGCTGAACGTTGAACGCATCCTGAATTTTCAGATCAGGTTCCTAGACTGCTTGGTCTATGTGCCTCTGCCGCTCTCGCGTTTTTTCACGTTAATGAACGTGAAGGCGGAAAGTCTTTTTAGGTTTGTTCGCCCTCTGACTGTCCAGCGCGCTGGGCCTGCCACCCACACCATGCGCGTGCCGAGCAGCCTTTAACCAGATGCGCGCGATCCTGGATGCAGTCCTGATCACACTGAGCAAGCGGAACAAGGCCCCGCACCAACGGTGAACCGGACATAGGCTATTCAAACGTGTACTTTGACAAGATGCCACCGCTTGTGATGATTCTCTTTGTTGACGTATTTCTGCCTGCCCTCAGTATCGGGATAATAGTTTACTTATACGTTTCACGCAGATGCGATTTCGCCATGTTGTTAGCCTGGGTGGCTGGGTTAATTATCGGCGGGGCGTGGGAGCTGGCCTTCCTCTTTTTCGGCGACGAATTTTCTGTTCATAGGGGAAATTTCTTCTGGGAAGACCCTGCTACGGGGCAAATAACGAGCGTACTGCTGCGCGACGATCCTTTTCCTGATTGGTACGTAAATCTGGCGCACTCGGTTGAGGATGCCGGCATCTTTATGATCGGTGTGTGGCTGGCATGGTTGATTCTCGGACGAAATAAGCGACCACGCTTCACTCACTGGCACTGGGGAGAATTTGCGATCATTTGGGCGTGGGGGCTGGGCTCTGAGATCGTCGTCACGTGGATCCAGACGGGGTCGGCGTTCTATTTCTTTCCCTCGAAATTTAACCCGGCGTACTACACCACTGACCTGTTTTCTCAGAACGGTGAGGTCTTGCCCTACACCGTAGTTCCCGACCTTATGTGGGCTGTTTTCACGTTTCCGTTCTACGCGATTCTGCTCTGGCTCAAGCGTAGGTATAGTGGCCAGAAATTCGATCGCGACCGTGGCTTCAAGGCGACGCTTCGCGGCAACACTAAATCCGCGGCAGGTTAGCCCGCTGCCAAGGGAATTCCTTGTAGGCCGACGGGCCGCGGGCGTGCAGCTCGCAAGCCCTACGCGTGTTCCATTCCCAAGAAAAGCAATGCGCCAAATCCCGTACGACACAGAGTGTGTGGCGCACGCAAGACACCCCGAAGGCCGCTCCCCCAATGATGGTGAAACGGCCTCTGACCAGAGTAGACATGGTGTCGGGCTGACAGGATTTGAACCTGCGACCCCTTGACCCCCAGTCATCGGCAGCGTATCCACGGAGGTAAGCAGCCGCGCATCCTCTTCGGCACGCAAGCAAGCGTGGCGCCACCCACATTCGTGCTGTTTACGACCGGATTCCTCGAGGCAAACTACCGTCGCTTCATCGAGCGGCGGCTTCGTGAGGAGTTCGGATTCACAGGTAGTCCAGTCCGCGTCGATATGCGAATCCGGGCCAAGCGCAAACGTCGCAAGTAGCTGCTGGGTACCCCGCCATTTCTGTGGCGAAGTCACATTCGAGATTTATCCATGTGAAGTTAGTGTTGGATGGTCGGTGGGAGCGGCAGGGTCTCACCACAGACAGTGACGGTCCCGTCCGATGCCCTAAATAGGGACGCAATCTACTACCTTTGGTGGGTGCATGTTCCTAGTACGCCGGTAACGCGGCGGCTAAAGCAGGGCCCTGCCGAGCCGGTAACCTGGCTCGAACTGTTCTTCGATTTGGTTTTCGTCGGGATACTTGCATCGGTGGCTGAGCGCTTCCATCCTAATGAGACTCCTCTGGCGGCGGCCGAGTCAATTGCCTTGCTCTATGGAGTCCTGACAGTGTGGCTCGTCGTGACTCTCGTATTCAGTCGATACCCGGCAGACGTCGAGAGCGTCGAAAAGCCCTGGGTCGAATGGAGAGCAACTCGTTTACTCCTCACCGTCTTTCTGATGTGCACGCTGCTCACCGGAATAAGTCTGCTGCTGGATGACATCGACAAAAAGACGAGCGGGGCAGGATATTTTTGGGTGGGAGTTTCCCTGGTGGCGCTGGCGAGCCTCTTCTTTGTTGAGCATTCCACTCCTCCAGAATCGCCGATGCTAAAAGAGAAGCTGCCGGGGCTCCTTGTACTCGCAGCCAGCGGGATTGCATTTGTCATTGATGCGTATAGTCCGACTCCACACGTCTGGCACATCGTTGCTATCTTTTTTCCTCTCGTGCTAGCTGTGATGGTGCTTAATGAAAACCGTGATGGCCCTAGACATTTGAGGCACCTCACCGAGCGATTTGGGCTCTTAAACCTGATCGCAATGGGGGCCATTTTTCTCCCTTTGGCCGTCAATATCGCAGATAAGACTGATGCGAACGTTTGGCCCATTTACGCAGTGGGGCTCTTATTCCCGGTCGCCATCTTCGTCATGTACTTCGGGATCGGTGCCCCCATCGGCGAGGTTGAGCCGCGAGTGCGGGTGTGGATTCCGTTAGAAGCTACCTTCGCGATCACGGTGCTCGTGACCGGAAACGCGTTCGTTTATCGGGCCATTGATCAGGGATATAACCTCGTAAAAGGGCACGTCGGGCTTTTGCTGGGAGTACTGCTCCTGGTGATGTGCGGGTTGTGCTATTTCGGAAATCGGGTCCGGCTTCCCATTACTATCGCCTACGGTGTGTGCGGACTCGCACTACTCACTGCGACTGCACTGGCATACGCAGTTTCACTGAAGCCGA
This sequence comes from Actinomycetes bacterium, assembly GCA_047631015.1. GTDB lineage: Bacteria > Actinomycetota > Actinomycetes > S36-B12 > UBA10799 > UBA10799. Next base: position 1,466 of record JBLHZE010000109.1, on the reverse strand, counting down.
CCTTCGTCACCTTGGCTTTAGGCTCGTGCTTCATCCTCGTTGCGGTCGTGGTGACGGGACTCGCTGTTCGATATCCGGCGTCCACCGCTAGTGTTGCGCCCACGCCGCCCCAGCGCTAATACCGTTCCAGTGAGCTGTCCCAGCTGCGGCTTTACGGTCGTGGTTGGCCTCGGCCCTGCTGCCTGCGAATCGGTAAGCGGGGCGTCGGGTGGACTGCGCAACATCGGTAGGTCAGGTCGGACAGACGAGGGAATCAGGGCCATGTGTGAACGCCGGAAGTAGGAATGCGATAACGTACCGACTCTTGTCGCGGGCTGTAGCGCAGCTTGGTAGCGCACTTGACTGGGGGTCAAGGGGTCGCAGGTTCAAATCCTGTCAGCCCGACATCGTGTTTACGCAGGTCACAGGCCTAATCCGGTTCGCTGGGTTGGGCCTCTTGGCTATTTCTGGAGGCTTTGACCACCTTTATTGACCACCATTGCTCTCGAGTGCGGCCCCGAGAACGTCCATTGCCTGCGAGGAAACGTTGGGGGAGGCACGTTTTCTGAGTGCCGCAGGTAGCCAGCTAGCTGCTATAAATAGCCATGCTTCATCTAATCGGCATCGACTCCGATAATCAATGGATCACCGACGTCATCCTTCCGGTGCTGTCCATCGTTCTTATTTTCGGACTATATCTCTCGCGTAAATGTGATCTGGCTATTTTCCTTGCTTGGTGGGCTGGCCTTTTCCTCGGTGCAATTTGGGAAGCATGTTTTTATATTCTGTCAAAGGTCGCGCCACCGTTTACCGTTCATGAGGGGTGCCATCAAATCAACGGGGCCGAAATATGTTTACCCTCCAGTCCGCTATCTGATTGGTACATCACCCTGGCCCACACTATTGAGGATGCCGGTATTTTTATGATCGGCGTAGGGCTGGCTTGGTTGATTCTCGGACGCAATAAGCGCCCGCACTTCACTCACTGGCATTGGGGAGAATTCGGCATCATCTGGGCGTGGGGGGTAATTTCTAATTACATAGTGGACTGGACTAGCACGGGAACCACGTTCCTCTTCATACCCACGTGGTTCAATCCCGCATACTACTCAACAGCTTTCTTTTCCAAAGATGGCCTGATGATTCCGTACACCCTTTTACCTGATGTGATTTGGGCCGTCGCCACGATCCCCTTCTACGCGATTCTTCTTTGGCTGAAGCGTCGATATGGTGGCCGATACTTCCGTCAAGACAACCCCACCGACGACCCAACACTTGCTTCATATGGATGACTCTCGAATGTGACTTTGCCACAGAAATGGCGGGGTACCCAGCAGCTATTTGCGACGTTTGCGCTTGGCCCTGATTCGCATATCGACGCGGACTGGACTACCTGTGAATCCGAACTCCTCACGAAGCCGCCGCTCGATGAAGCGACGGTAGTTTGCCTCGAGGAATCCGGTCGTAAACAGCACGAATGTGGGTGG
>JBLHZE010000108.1:0-7368 GCA_047631015.1 Actinomycetes bacterium | reverse complement strand
TCAAGACCTGGTTGCCATCGCCGCAGCTACTGGCTGGCAGACGCATTCGGTCACCACGAACGCTGAACTGCGGGCTGCCCTCGCGGCGAGCGCGACAGGAACGCAGGTGATCGTCGTTCGAGCAGCCGACCGCATCGTCGAGCAGCGCCAGTGGGCTGAGGTGTTGGGGACGGACGAAGAGGGGAAAGATCTCCCGCGCTAGTGCGGTAACTTCCGTCAAACGGATCGTTGACGTTCAGCCGCGCTTCTAGTGCCGCGACCCTATGGGCGGTGCCGACGACGAAGCCCCAGCGCCTGGGAGAGGCAGCGATTGAGCAGGTCACAGCCGCACGTCGGTGGTCAGTTCGCGGCTCAGTCCGAGCTGAGTGCGTGCCGCATGGCCAGCAGTTTGGCTTCGGACTCCTCCACCTCGGCAGACGGATTCGATCCGGCGACGATTCCGCAGCCGACAAATAGTCTGATCCGGTTCGGGGTCGCTGGGTCGATTGCGCCGCAACGCAACGCGATCCCAAACTCACCATCACCGTTGGCATCCATCCAACCGACGGGGCCCGCATAGCGGCCACGATCGAGTTGCTCTATCTGGCTGATCATCGCGAAGGCGCGCTCGGTGGGTGTTCCGCAGACTGCCGCGGTGGGATGCAACGACGCTGCAAGTGCCAAAGCGGGGGTTTCGTCGACCAGCAGACCCGAGACGTCAGTGGCTAGATGCTGAACGTTCGCCAGCCGCAGGATGCTCGGTCGGATCGGCACGACCAGATCTGTGCAGTGGGTCGACAGCGCAGCCGCGACTGAGGTCACGGCATACGAATGCTCTTCCAGATCCTTGCCGGACTCGCGGAGTTCGTCGGCTAGGCGCCCGTCTGCGCCGGAGTCCTCATCGGTCCGAACAGTGCCGGCCAATACCCGTGAAGTCACCTGGTCTCCCTGGCGACGAACGAGCAGTTCCGGTGTCGCTCCGATGAGACCGTCAACACAGAAAGCCCAGCATTCCGGGAAGGTGTTTGCTAGCCGGTTGAGCAGATGGCGCGGATCCAGCGGTCGCTCTGTTGTTGCGACGACATCGCGGGCAAGGACGACCTTGTCCAGTTCGCCAGCGTTTATCCGGGCGACGGCCTCGGTAACGGATGCTTTCCATTGGCCGATCTGGCGGCCCGCTACATCGGAACTAACGCGCCCAGGCGTCGGGGGAGTTTCGGTGACGGCTAGGTCCACATCGGGGAGGTCCCCGTCGTTGGAAATAACCGTCAGCCAGGCTTTTCCATCGCGGCGACCAACAATGACCTCCGGAACGACGAGAACGCTATTACCTGGTTGAGAGTCGAAGGCGAAGGAGGTAAAGGCCACCGGACCCGAACCTGGTTGCATCACTGAGTCGCTGACCTGGGCGCTGGCGCATAACCGCGTCCACCAGCGGCTTGCGCGACTAAACCTCTCGGTACCGCTGACTCCGTAGCGGGCCGCCTCGCCCCAGCCGACCAGACCTTCCCCACCTCTGACCCACGAAAGGGCGTCATGGCTCGGGAGGAGCGCAAGTAAGTCAGCGGGCTCCTCAATGGGAAATGAGCTCACGCGAAGGCGTGGTTCTTTAAGCCGCGATCCGCTCACATAAGTCAGCCTACGCCTACCGGTGCCGAGTGGGAGGGCGTAGGTTTACCAGTTATGACCCGTGCGGACCTAGGCAAAGAGCCAACAGAAGTTGCAGCGATGTTCGATCAGGTCGCTGATCGGTACGACACCACCAACGATGTGCTCTCCCTGGGACAGACTCGGGCATGGCGAACGGCGACTTTTCGGGCACTGGAGCCCCGCCCAGATGACTGCATTTTGGATCTGGCCGCCGGAACCGGATCCAGTACCGCTCCATTTGCCGAAATCGGCGCGTACGCAGTGCCATGTGACTTCAGCCTTGGGATGCTGGGTGAGGGTCAACGCCGTCTGCCGACGCTACCGTTCGTTGCTGGAGACGCGCTTGCGCTGCCGTTCGCCGACAACTCGTTCGATGGTGTGACGATGTCGTTCGGCTTGCGGAATGTCGCGGATCCCAGCGCGGCTCTGGCCGAGATGTACCGCGTAGCGCGACCTCGCGGCCGACTCGTGATCTGCGAGTTCAGCACCCCTAGTCACGAGGCCTTCCGAACTGTCTACCTCGAGTACCTGATGAAGGCGCTACCCGCATTTGCTTGGAAGGTTGCATCCAATCCAGAGGCCTACGCCTACCTGGCAGAGTCCATTCGCGCGTGGCCCGCGCAAGAAGAGCTATCGCACGTGATCCAGCGAGCGGGCTGGTCAGACGTCCAGTGGCGGAACCTCACGGGCGGCGTCGTCGCTCTACACCGCGCAGTGAAGGTCTAGTCCGCCCTGGCCGCTGTCCAATCGTGACGTTGCGTGAGGAGGGCGTGTCTGCCGTTTGCGGGAATCCAACCGCCTCGGTAGGGCGACGGTGGTATTCGCGGGAGTAGACTTCGCAAATCGCGACTTCGTGAAAGTTTTCACAAGCGCACGAAGTTGCGGTGCGACACCGACTAGCAAGAGAAGGTGGATTCTCTCCGAGCCAGCGGGAGAAACTGCATTCGCTTCCCTAGTATTGCAACGGCATGTCCACTGCGAACGATCGTCAACAGATAGGGAGGCGCTAGGTGGCTAATCCTTATCTACCGATTTTCGCCCTCGGCTTGTTGGCGTTCTTGTTTGCTTGCGTTTCCGTGACATTGGCAAGTGTCGTAGGACCGAAGCGGTACAACCGTGCAAAGCGTGATGCTTATGAGTGTGGAATCGACCCGACTCCGCAGCCGGTAGGTGGCGGGCACTTCACCGTCAAGTACTACCTCACCGCGATGCTTTTTATCATCTTCGATATTGAGATTGTGTTCCTCTACCCCTGGGCGGTTTCGTTCGACGCACTAGGGTTGTTCGCAGTGATGGAAGTCATCCTGTTCATCGTCACGGTGCTGTGCGTGTACGCCTTTGTTTGGCGCCGCGGCGGATTGCAATGGGACTAGCTGCCGTGGAATTCGCTGATATGAAGATCGCAACCAGAACTGCAACATCAGATACGTACGTGAACCGGCTGAAAGCAGGCACGAGATGGGCCTAGAAGACAAACTCCCGAGTGGATTTCTCCTGACCACGGTGGAATCCGTCCACGGCTACGCGCAGAAGAGTTCGCTGTGGCCAGTGACATTCGGTCTTGCGTGCTGCGCGATCGAGATGATGGCCAGCGGCGCCGGACGCTTTGACCTTGCACGGTTCGGTATGGAGGTCTTTCGTCCATCGCCACGCCAAGCTGACCTGATGATTGTTGCCGGTCGCGTGAGCCAGAAGATGGCACCGATCCTGCGCCAGGTTTACGACCAAATGCCCGAGCCCAAGTGGGTTATTTCGATGGGCGTCTGCGCCTCATCGGGTGGAATGTTCAACAACTACGCGATCGTCCAAGGTGTGGACCACATTGTTCCGGTCGACATCTATCTTCCAGGTTGCCCGCCGCGCCCCGAGATGTTGATGGACGCGATCCTCAAACTCCACGACCAGATCCAGAACACCCGAATGGGCCCGAACCTCATTGCGGATCAGCAAGCCGCCGAACAGAAGGCCCTCATGGCTGAGCCGCTAATCGAGATGAAGGGATTGCTGAGGTGAGCGAACTCAACCCCCCACAGACTCCTGAAGGTCTGCCCGTTACGCCAGCTGAAGCGGTCGAAATACCTCTCGCGGACATCACCGGCGCAGGCCCCAACCTTGTCGAGGTCCGCGTCGGAGCATTTGGTGTCCACGGGAGCCCGGATGTCTCGGGCTACGGTGGATTGATCAGCAAGATCGAGATCGCTGGGGGATCCGAACGCCCCTACGGCAGCTACTTTGACGAGGTCGCCGACGACCTCGCAACAAACCTTGGCTCGGACTATAACGAAGCCATCGAGAAGGTCGTTGTCGATCGCGGCGAGGTGACGTTCTATGTGCATCGCGAACGGATTGCTCAGGTCTGTCAGGCAATGCTGCACGATCCGCTGCTTCGGTTCGAACTGTGCCTGGGCGTCAGCGGTGTCCACTGGCCTAACGAGCTCGATCGCGAACTCCACGCCGTCTACCACCTGCGCTCGATCACCCATAACCGCATCGTTCGCCTTGAGGTGACCTGCCCCGATAGCGACCCGCACGTCCCATCTACGACGTCGGTCTACCCAACGAACGACTGGCACGAGCGTGAAACCTACGACTTCTTCGGCATCATCTTTGATGGGCACCCATACCTGACCCGCATTGAAATGCCCGACGACTGGCTTGGGCACCCACAGCGCAAGGACTACCCCCTCGGAGGCATTCCCGTTGAGTACAAGGGAGCCACCGTCCCACCCCCGGACAAGAGGAGGTCGTACAGCTGATGAGTGACACGACCTATACCCAAATGGGCGATACAGATGAGAAGGCCGCAGGCAGTGGGCCGCGCGAGTCGGATTACTACGAAACGACCGAGGGCGATCGGGTCTACGACGTCCAAGGGGGTGACTGGGACACGATCCTGGCTCCGCCAACCGGCGAGAAGGACCGCCTGATCGTCAATATGGGACCGCAGCATCCCTCCACCCACGGAGTCTTGCGCCTCATCGTCGAACTGGATGGCGAATCAGTACAGAGCATCCGCGCCGCGATCGGCTATCTGCACACCGGTATCGAAAAGAACATGGAGTTCCGTACCTGGACCCAGGGTGCGACGTTCGTCACGCGGATGGATTACGTCGCCGGTCTACACAACGAATTGGCCTATGCACTAGCCGTCGAGCGGCTACTCGGAATCGAAGACCAGATCCCCGACCGCGCCAGCGTGATTCGCGTACTGCTCTCGGAGTTGTGCCGGGCATCATCACACCTCGTCGCGATTGCTACCGGTGGTCTCGAACTAGGGGCACTCACCGGTATGACGGTCGGCTTCCGCGACCGCGAGTTGATTCTGGATATCTTCGAATCGATCACTGGTGTACGGATGAACCATGGCTACATCCGCCCTGGTGGGGTTTCGCACAATCTGCCGGATGGCATCGAAGGCGATATTGCTGAGGCAGTCAAGGTCCTGCGCAAGCGCTCACAGGACGTACACAATCTCCTTGTCGGTAACGCGATTTGGCTCGGCCGCACTCAAGGCGTGGGTCACCTTGACCTCGCCGGTTGTATGGCACTGGGTGTGACCGGACCTATTTTGCGGTCAACCGGCCTGCCCTTCGACATCCGGAAGACTGATCCGTACTGCGGTTTCGAGAACTACGAGTTCGAGGTCGCCACCCAGACGACGTGCGATGTATACGGGCGGTTCTTGGTCCGGCTTGAGGAGATCTCCCAATCGCTGAACATCGTTGAACAGTGCCTCGACAAGCTGAAGCCAGGTCCGGTGATGGTGGCGGATAAGAAGATTGCCTGGCCAGCGGATTTGACCGTTGGTCCAGATGGACAAGGCAACTCGCTCGCCCACATCAAGCAGATCATGGGTACCTCCATGGAGGCACTGATCCACCACTTCAAGCTCGTCACCGAAGGATTCCAGGTCCCGCCCGGTCAGGTCTACGTCCCGACCGAGGGCGCGAAAGGTGAGCTGGGAGTGCATCTGGTCAGTGACGGTGGAACCAGACCGTACCGAGCGCATATGCGCGAACCGAGCTTTACCAATTTGCAGGCGATCGCGGCGATGTGTGAGGGCGGAATGCTCAGCGATGTGGTGGCCTCAATCTCAAGTATCGACCCAGTGATGGGTGGGGTGGATCGCTAATGGCACTGACGGATGAGACGCGCACGGAGCTCGTTGAGATCATCAAACGTTACCCGGATCATGCCCGCTCGGCCCTGAATCCGATGCTGCACCTGACGCAATCTGTACAGGGGTATGTCTCGCCGGAGGCCATTGAACTGTGCGCTGAGCTGCTCGACCTTTCACCGGCCGAGGTTTCCGCCGTGGCGACGTTCTACACGATGTACAAGCGTCGGCCGGTCGGCACACACCTCATTGGGATTTGCGTGAACCCGCAATGCGGAATCCTGGGCGGGGAAGAGATCTTCGACTCGCTGTGCAGTGACCTTGGCATCGGCAACGACGAGACCACCGAAGACGGGATGTTCACCGTTGAGAAGATTGAGTGCCAAGCTGCCTGCACCTATGCTCCGTCCACCACCTTGGACTGGGAGTTCATGGACGATATGAGCATTGACAAAATGCGGGATGTCGTGACGAAACTACGAAACGGCGAGACAGTCGAATCGACCCGAGGCCCAGCGATTCGCGATTTCCGAGCCACGGAACGCGCAATCGCCGGTTTTGACGACGGGCTCGGTCACTCCGGCGGGAACAATGCCGATGCGGTCATGCTGGCCGGACTCAACGTCGCCAAAGCCGAGGGAATGCCTGATGTGGATGGGGGCAACAAGTAATGCCATTAACCCCGAACCTGACCGCTCACTGGAACGAGCCTGACTCCTATACCGTTGCCGGCTACGAGCGTCACTATGGCTACGAAGCGCTTCGTAAAGCACTAGAAATGAACCCTGACGACATCATCGATGTCGTTAAGGAATCAGGCCTGCGCGGCCGCGGTGGGGCCGGATTCCCGACCGGACTGAAGTGGAGTTTCGTTCCCCAAGACGACGGCAAACCTCACTATCTGGTTGTGAACGGCGATGAGTCAGAACCGGGGTCCTGTAAGGATGTCCCGTTGATGCTGGCAAGCTCCCAGCACCTCATTGAGGGCATGATCGTCACCTCGTTCGCGATCCGGGCACACCACGCGTTCCTCTACATCCGGGGCGAAATTCCGCACGTTATTCGGCGGATGAACGAGGCAGTGCGTGACGCCTACAAAGCGGGTTACCTCGGTAAGAACATCCTTGGCTCCGGCTACGACCTGGACATCACCGTTCACGCCGGAGCAGGCGCCTATATCTGCGGTGAAGAGACCGCGCTACTGAGTTCACTTGAGGGTATGCGCGGCCAGCCCCGACTCAAACCGCCCTTCCCCGCCGTTGCTGGCCTCTACGCAGCTCCGACGGTCGTGAACAACGTCGAGACCATCGCCAGCGTTCCGGCGATCCTGCGCAACGGTGCGGACTGGTACGGGTCTTTTGGCACTGAAAAGTCCAAAGGAATTAAGGTCTTCTCGGTCTCTGGGCACGTGAACAATCCCGGTATTTTCGAAGCGCCACTGGGGATCACCATGCGTGAACTACTCGGCTATGCCGGCGGAGTTCGCGACGGTCACAAACTGAAGTTCTTCGTGCCCGGCGGTTCCTCGGTGCCGCTATTGACCGAAGAGCACCTCGACGCCGAACTCTCATATGAGGGAATGGAGGCAGTTGGCACGATGCTCGGCACAGCTACACCGATGG
>JBLHZE010000107.1:0-7370 GCA_047631015.1 Actinomycetes bacterium | reverse complement strand
GGAGCGGCAGGATGGGGCTCGGATCTGATTGAAAGCGACGAAGTCTGGGAGCCCACGGCAGTCTGGGACGTGTTCCTTCCGAGACAAGTCGGCGCACATGCTCACTGTCATCGTTGACCCAGACTCCCAGCTGGCGCATCGTGCGCTCGTACTCATTCTCGATGAACGTTCGAATACTTAACTCCGCTGTGAGCCGTTTGGTGATCCCGTATTGCAGCGACATCGACTCGTCAAATGCTGGCAAACCGTACGCGGACACGTACTCCACATAGCAAAAGAGTGCCAGCCCGGACGAAGCTGCAGGTTCGCCCGGCTCGGCGATTGGGGGTAGAGAATCAGTGAGGGTATTCAGCGCCCGGGCAGTACCGGGCGGCAAGTACTTGCTCAATGCGTACGCCACATGGCGCGCGCGCGCCATGAGCTCTAGATCTGCAAGGCCACTCGTTGCCTGAGTCACAAACGAGCTCGCATCAAAGCTCGAGTAAACGGAAGAAATCCAACCAGCGATCTCAACGGGAACCGCGGGACCGAGGCGGTCTTTTAGTTTGTAGTCCGCCGCCACCATCCTCCTAGCCTAGCCAGGCTCATCAGTCGATGACTTGCACCTCGCCACCAGCGATCAGACCTCGATATTCCTCACATCTAGCGAGGTCAAGCGGACCCTGGTCAGCCCCAGTTGTCCGGTTATTGACCTTTTTCTCGGTGGCCGGCTTCAGCCCCTGCCACTTTCCCTTGAGACGAATTTCTCCATCTTTAACCTTGAAAGGGATCGTGACCCGCTGCCCGACATCGGCCACCAGAACCCCGACGTACTCGCCCTCGGACACCTTCCCCACGAAGCAACCACCACCATCGTTTCCTGCTGGTCCGTAGCGTTCCTCCGCCGTTACCTGGTTCCCGTTGACGGCAACCGCGAATAAGCGCCAATCGTCAGTATTCCCCTCAGCAAAGTAGCGCACCTCGCCTACCTCTGATGCTGGCGATGGAGACGGGGATGGCTGAGTCGCAGAACTCGACACATCGCCTGTCGGTTCACTTGTCGAGGCATCGTTGCTGGATGACTCCGATTGGCCACTGGAAGAAGTCAGGAAGACGACAATCAGTCCCACAACGACGGCCAGGGCAACTGCCACCAAGACCCAGGTCAAGCGTGACGTGCGAGAGGAAGCGTCGGAATCTGGGACACTCATGGCGCCATGTTGCCAGCACTTAGCACTGGCGACGTGCCGTGACTCGCGCCAACTTGCCGTGAATTGAACCGCGGGTCATGGCTTTGGTACATAGTGTCAACCAACGTCTGGGCAAACCCGCTCTGGATCCGTTGACAGCGGAGATGTGAGACCGGTGGATGCACGGGAACACAGAGCTAGGGCAGTCCGGCGCTAGTGTGCTGCTATGAAGAATTCGGCTAACAGTAGCGAGCTCGGCAGAGCGTCTTGGGCAATCGTTCGGCAGAATCACTCGCTGCTGTCATTTCCGGTCATCGGCGTAGTACTCTCGCTGATCCCGATCATCATCTTTTGGATTCCGTGCGCGGTACTCCTTGGCTTGGATAGAAATGTCCCGGGCGTCATCTTCGGATTCTTCGGCGTCGTGGGAAGCGTCTTCGTCATCCAATTCGCGCACGCAGCGCTGGTGCTGGGCGCCGATGATGCCCTTCACGATCGTCCTGTCTCTCTTAGCAGCTGTTTCGTTCGAGCACTTCGGCGCACACCCGCCATTCTGGGATGGTCAATGGTGAACGCCGTCGTGCAGCTCTTCGTTGGTTTCCTCCAAGGGGACGAATCCGGTAGTGGGCTCGGGTCCATCATTATGGCGATCTTTCGGGCCTTGTTGGGCGCTGTCGTGTCGATTGCCTGGCGCCTGGTCACCTGGCTCGTGATGCCGTTCATCATGTTCGACGAGGCCGGTCCGGTCACCGCCATCAAGGGTTCGTTTGGAGTCTTTCGAGACCATTGGGGTACCCAGATTCGAGGGTTCGCGCGGATCACTTTCAGCCGGGTTCTACTGCTTACCCTCCCCGGACTCCTACTCGTGATTGGCGGCGTCCTCCTCGCGGTGAGTAACAGTGCGACGATGGGATTGCCAATGATCCTTCTCGGCGTCATCCTCATGACGCTCGGCTCCCTGCTATTCCACACAGTTCGGGGGGTGTTCTCCGTTGTGATGTACCGCTACCTCATAGACGGATCCGTCCTGGGTGGCTTCTCTGCCTCCCAACTAGACGCTGCCGTCATGTCGGACACCTCGAGGTAGCTCGATCCAACTGTCGGCTCAGTTCTCCGGGACCACGTCCACAGCAAGCTGCGTTGGCGTACCGAAGCGGTGCGCGGTCAGGCTGAGAGCCTGCTCGCGTAAGAACGGCAAAATCTCAATCCGACCCGCTTCAGTCACCGGCCCATCCCACACAGCAAGATCCACTCGGCCATCCGCTAACTCCAACACATCTGCAGCGGCGGTATCGATAGCCCGAACGCGAGTCACCGCTGACTCCCCGAGTCGCAGCTGCCACTGATCCCGCGGCTCACATTTAACCTCGACGTTGGCAGCCCGCAACGCGGTCGCGATCGGCTCAGGTAGTGGGATTTCCGAGGACACCGCGACCAGTGAACTGGCTGCGAGGGCCGCAGCAACCACCCGCACGATCTCGGCAATCGATCCGTCGGCACCTAGTCGCACCGCAACGGGGTGGCTCACCGGCAGATACCGAAAGACATTTCGCTCCACGCCCAGGGCGGATACGTCGCGGCTGCGACCGAACTCATCACTGACAGCCGCGGCATCGCTATTCGCACAACGCCGCAGCCACAGGGAGTCACCAGGAGATAGCGATGACTCGACCGACGCGAGAAGTGTGTCCACGATTGGCGATAGCTGTGCGTGCTCGGCTGTGGGCGTTATCGCCGTCGTCGACACTGGCGCGATCGGTCGGCTCGTCCACTTGCCCAGCCCGAAGAGGTAGTTCGGGCCACCGGCCTTGGCGCCAGGACCGATGGCAGATTTCTTCCACCCGCCGAACGGCTGTCGCCGAACTATCGCTCCGGTAATTCCTCGATTAACGTAGAGGTTTCCTGCCTCAATGCGATCGGCCCACTGCGCGAGCTCGGCGCTATCCAAAGAGTGGATACCACTGGTGAGGCCATACTCCACATCGTTGACGATGTCGATTGCTTCGGCGAGATTGCGGGCCGTCATGATGCCAAGGATCGGCCCGAAGTACTCCGTCAGGTGGTAGGTCGATCCGCGCTGCACGCCTGCTCGCACTCCTGGCGAGAATAGCCTCTGATCGTCGCCGATTTGATGCGGCTCAACCAGCCAGCTCTCCCCCTCGCCCAAGGTCGTCAAGCAATCGAGCAGCTTGCCGGAGGGTCCCTCAACAACCCGCCCCATCTGGGTCGCTGCATCGAACTCCGAGCCCACCCGTAACGACGTCACAGCATCAACGAGTTGGTTGATGAAGCGGGGTGACTGCCCAACCGATCCGATGAGGACGACAAGCGAGGCGGCGGAGCACTTTTGTCCCGCGTGCCCAAATGCCGAACTCACGATGTCTTTAACCGCGAGATCGAAGTCCGCACTTGGAGTCACGATGATGGCGTTCTTACCGCTGGTTTCTGCTAGGAGTGGCAGCGTGGGACGAAACGACCTAAAAAGCTGTGCTGTCTCAAATGCTCCGGTCAAGATCACCTGGTCAATCCGCGGGTCAGAGATCAGCTCCCGACCTAGTTCGTTCTCACTAAGATCCACCAAAGTCAATACCTCTCGCGGGATCCCAGCCTGCCAAAACAGCTCTGCGAGGACGGCCGCACAACGACGCGCCGAAGGGGCCGGTTTCAGTACAACCGCCGAGCCAGCCGCGAGTGCAGCCAATGTCGATCCAGCCGGAATCGCGAGCGGGAAGTTCCACGGCGGTGTCACCAGCGTGAGCGGCACGGGGACAAACTGGGCTCCGTCAATCTCATCGAGTAGTACCGCTTGGTCGGCGTAGTAGTACGCGAAGTCGATTGCTTCGGATGCTTCGGGATCAGCCTGTTCGACTGTCTTACCCGTCTCGGAGACCGCGACCTCAATGAGCAGATCGCGGTTCTCCTCCAAAATAGCGCCGACCCGGCGAAGAACCGCCGCACGTTCGGCAGCGTCAGTGTGTCCCCACCCGATGCCACCCTCGCGAGCTGCCGCCAAGAGATTGCCCAGGTCCTGTTGGTTCTCGATACGCGCTTCATCGATCACTCGCATTCCAGCCTGTGAGTTAACCGATCGAGCCATGATCGCTGCGCCCCAGGCGCGGTTTCCGGCCACAGCAGGATCCGTATCCGGTGTGTTCTCGAAATGGCCGGGGTCTGGGCGGGCGGTTGCCGCGTACCGATCTGTCACCCGATGGGGTAACGGGACCCTGCTATCCAGTGCCCGCATCGACGCCACGAACCGGTCCTGCTCTCGATCAAACAGTTCACGTGAGTCGGCAATTTCGAAGGCGGCCGACATGAAGTTTTCCGACGCGGCACCCTCTTCAAGGCGCCGAATCAGATAGGCGATCGCGACGTCAAACTGATCCGGCGCAACGACGGGTGTATACAAGCGGAGTCCTCCGACACTTGCGCGAACCGCATCTGCCTGACCCTGTGCCATCCCTAGCAACATCTCGTACTCAACGCCAGCCACTGCACCCCGTTCCTGGGCGAGCAGCCAAGAGTAGGCGATATCGAAGAGGTTATGGCCGCCAATCCCGACCCGGACATTGCGGGTTCGCTCCGGGGTCAGTGCGTATTGCAGTACGCGTTTGTAATTCGTATCCGTGTCTTCTTTCGTGTGCCAGGTGGCCAGCGGCCACCCGTGGACTCGCGCTTCCACCTGTTCCATTGGCAGGTTGGCACCCTTCACGACGCGGACTTTAATATCAGCGCCCCCTCGAGCACGTCGCGCCGCCGACCACTCCTGTAGTTGGACCATTGCAGCCAACGCATCGGGCAGGTATGTCTGCAGAACAATCCCGGCCGAAAGATTGGTGAACTCAGGCTTGTCTAGCAATGCCATGAAGACGGAGATCGTCAGGTCAAGATCGCGGTACTCCTCCATATCCAGATTGATGAACTTGGGGGTTGGAGCCTCCACAGCGATCATGAATAGGGGTACCAGTTGCTCAACGATGTCTGCCACCGCGTCATCAAACGCCCACGGATTATGGGGGGCGACAGTCGACGAGACTTTGATGGACACGTAGTCCACATCTTCTCTGACCAACATCTGCTTCGTGCCGCTCAGGCGCCGGGAAGCCTCAGCACGACCGAGCACCGCCTCACCCAATAGGTTCACGTTGAGGCTCATACCAACGCCTTCTGCCCGGGCGATCGACTTTCCAAGCTTCTTCGGAGTTGCGTCGAGGATGAGATGGCCGACCATTTTTCGCATGACGCGCCGAGATATCGGGACGACAACTCCCGGCAGGATTGGCGCGAGCACACCACCAACCCGGACCGCCGATCTGATCCACCACGGCAAGAACCCCGGAACGTCCGAAGCGATTTGGGCCAGTGCATGCGCCGCGACTCGCTCGTCTTCGGGGCGCACGACACTATCAACGAAACCGACCGTAAATGCCAAGCCGGTTGGATCCTGCAGGACGTCGGCAAGCATCTTCGCTGAGAAAGCAGGCTTGGTCCGTCCGGCCAGCACCAACCACTCCCGGACGAGTGCAACAGAGGCCTTGGCACGACGTTGTTCATCGTCGGTCAGACCAGCGAACGGGTTCGCAGAGGACACTGGTTCCTGAGAATCCGGCTCTGAGAGGGCTGGGTGGGACATGAGGAACCTCGATCTCTTCGGTGCAGCTAGACGGCCATGATAGCGCCGCTAACTTACGGCGTTACCACTCCAATAATCGCTGCTCTCAGTTTGGCGAAAAAGTTCCCATGAAGCAGAACTGCGAGTGCCGAACTAGGAAGATGTTGCGGGTAACTAAGTGATGGCGTATGGCCCAGAGGCCTTACGCCCACCACCGACACTTTCTTCTTCGAACATGCCGTCTGGTTTTAGCAAAATCTGGTTATCGTTTCCATCCGCGCTGGCGCCGTCGTGAATGATCACGATGGCAAGTGCCTGCTCGGAGTCGACTGTCTTAACGTTGTAGGTGCCAGTAAATGTTTGGGATGGTGCGCTAGCGAAGTAAGCCGACCAGGTCCGATCGGGCTTAAACGAGATAACGGCTTCCTTGGCTTCAGGGTTTGCGTCGACAGAGAAGTTACCGGAGCCATTCTCATAAGTGAGATTCACCCCTATTTGTAGTGTTCCGCTGCTAGTAACCTGACTGACTAGGTCAGTTCAGGAGCCACCGGCTGCTTCGATGCTTGCAGACATTGACGGTGGAACTGCCGCGCTGGTGTCATCCGAAGCATTGTCCGAGCTGCACCCCACACCGATCAAAGCCATGAGACAAACTGCTGAGGCAAGAGAAGCGAATTTTCTCATGACGATTGTAGTTTCTTTGTGCTAGCGGTCGGTTGCATAGACGGTACCGAAGATTGTTCCCGGTTTCGCTGCCGCCAGCCCAGGTGAGGCCGCTTGGGTGGCGTTCAGAACCACATCACCGAGTCACTGCGGGGGTCGCAGTAGCCACGCCCGCGGAATTAACGGCACCGCGTGCCGGTGCACTAACCAACGAGAAGAGATCCTTGGGATCCACTGGATCCGCAATCAGGTCGACCTCTGTGCAAAAGCGGGTACCTTTCACCTCGTCGTCGACGTAACGCAAGGCCGTGAAGTCCTCGATAGCAAAGCCGACAGAGTCAAAAACAGTAATTTGCTCGGTGCTGGTACGGCCCGGAGCATCACCGCACAGCACCGCCCATAGTTCAGTCACGGGGTGATCCTCGTCGAGCTGCTGGATCTCGCCCTCGATGCGCGTTTGCGCGGCGAACTCAATAAAGACGTCAGCTTGACGCAGGATTGCCGCCTCCAGCTCGGTTTTTCCTGGGCAATCGCCTCCGATGGCGTTGATATGGACGCCAGAGCAGATCATGTCTTGGGTGAGGACTGTCGCCAACTGCTTGTCGGCTGTACACGTGGTGATGATGTGAGCACCGGCTACCGCATCGTGGGCACTCTGGGCGCGGTACACGTCGAATCCGAGTACGTCGGCGTTGCGTTCGAACTTATCCATCGCGGCAGGATCCGTGTCCCAAATCCGAAGTGAGGTGATGCCCACTAGTTCGCGGAACGCCAGAGATTGGAACTCCGCCTGAGTACCGGTACCAATGAGCGCCATACACGTTGATTCTGGTCGCGCAAGGAGTCGAGCTGCCATGGCCGAGGTCGTGGCCGTACGCAACGCGGTAAGAATCGTCATCTCTGACCACAGGACGGGGTAACCGCTT
>JBLHZE010000106.1:0-7370 GCA_047631015.1 Actinomycetes bacterium | reverse complement strand
GGACTTCCTGGTTCGTGGCTTCGTCGTGGCTCGGGCGCCAGAGCGCCTCGCTGCGGCTGATGGCCCCGAGGGGGCCATCGCAGGAACGGGATGCCCGACAACGTGAGCGAAACCTTGGCGCAGCGCCTCGACGAGAAGGTCTGGATCGCTGACGGCAGCATCGTCGGCACTCACCCCGATTGATGCTGTTCCGTTATAGGTCAGCATCGTCACATTCACCGCTGCGCCGATCGTGGCCACGAGCGGATACATCCGTTCAACCTTTGCACCAGCAAGCCATACCGGAACAGGAACTCCTGGAACATTTGACGCTGTCACATCGCTGGATTGGGCTGCTGCGGCGACAATTTCGCTCGGAATGAACCGGGACAGCTCCCCTAGCTCGTTAGCAAAAGCCAACGCTGGCTCGCTCCGGATGCGCAGAACAGACTCGGCAATCTGATCCATCATGGTGATGGCATTTTCCGCAACAGTGGGAATCTCGAACCGAGCGATCATCACTGCGTTCTCTATCGACCCCCCTGCTGCCGCGCCCGGAGCTCGAGTACTAACCGGCATGTTGATGCGGAGTGCGTCCACCGGCTTACCTAGTGTGCGGTGATAGCTGCCCATACCCTCGCCAACGGCGGCCAGAAACACATCGTTGACTGTGTGCTTGGAGTTTTTTCCGGTGGACCAAATCTGTTCGAATGGCAGATCGAATGTGCCGAAGTGGTAGTTGATACTGCGTTCGGTCATCAAAGGCGACAGCGGCCCCAGCGGGATGCGCGTGAGTCGCGAGAGAGATCCAACCGTCCGAGTGATTCGGTTCACGGTATCGCCCGGACTACGTAGTGCGACCAAAGTTGCCGGCCCGAAGCCGGTGATGAACTCCTGAGCGGACCGTGATGCCCAATCAACCTTGTCGCGCACGATCGCCTCGGCGAATCCGATTCTATTAAGTTGCGTATCTGCCTTCGGCGCTTCTGGTAGCGGCCCAAGTTCATCAGCCTTCGCACTAAAATCGAAGAGTGATGCCCCAAGCAGGACGGCTCCTTGTCCATCGGCGATTGCGTGGTGCAGTTTCAGGATCACGGCCGCGCGGCCATCGGGCAGATCCTCCAGCACCGTGACTCGCCAGAGCGGCCGGTCTTTGTCGAAGTCAGTCATGCTCTGGCGGCGGGCTTCTTCCAATACATCTGACCAGGTAGAGCCAGCGGGCATCCGGAAGCGACGTAAGTGAAACACCAGGTCGAAGTCGGGGTCGATCACGAGCCGCGGAGTCGTCAACCCGCCTTGATCGATGACACGCTGGCGTAGAGCGGTGTTCACCCGGGATGCGCGATCGAAGCGCTCAATCAGTTCTTCCCAGTTTGGGGCCGTTTCCGTGACGAGCAAACCGACAATCGCCGAGCGCATTACCGGGTCGTCATCGGCTGTCCGCCATGTGGCGAAGTCGAAACCCTTCATCCGCTGAGCAGACTTTGCCGCTGCTCGCTGACGCGACCCTGTTGAAACCACAGTTGCCTCCGAGTTTCGTGAACTAAACCGGGATTGTTTGTCCCCCGACCCTAGTACGTCCGCTGACTCGGCGCGATCCAATCAGGAACTGATTGCCTCTATAATTTCCTCGGATATGTCGAAGTTCGCGAATACGTTTTGCACGTCATCGCTTTCTTCCAGCAAATCGACGAGCTTCATAAGCTTTCGCGCCGCATCCTCGTCCAGTTCGACGGTCACGCTCGGTACGAATGATGCGTCGGCGGAGTCGTAGTCGATCTCCGCCTGCTGCAGCGCGCTGCGAACCTCAACGAGGTCCCCCGCCTCGCAGATAACCTCGAACGATTCACCGAGGTCCGTGACTTCTTCCGCACCCGCATCAAGCACAGCCGTCAGCACGTCATCTTCTGTCACACCCTCACCGGGGACGATAATGACGCCCTTGCGTGTAAATAGGTAGGCGACCGATCCTGGGTCGGCCATCGTTCCGGCACCTCGCGTCATAGCGGTACGCACTGCACCAGCTGCGCGATTCCGGTTATCGGTCAAACACTCAATGAGCAGTGCCACTCCATTCGGGCCGTAGCCCTCGTACATAATTGTCTGCCAGTCGGCGCCACCCGCTTCAGCACCAGACCCGCGCTTGACCGCTCGTTCGATGTTATCCAGCGGCACGCTGTTCTTCCGTGCCTTAACCATCGCGTCATAGAGAGTCGGGTTCCCCTCAGGGTCACCCCCGCCTATTCTGGCCGCCACCTCGATGTTCTTGGTGAGCTTGGCAAATAGCTTGCCTCGCTTTGCATCGATGACCGCCTTCTTGTGCTTGGTGGTTGCCCATTTGGAATGGCCGCTCATACCTCGCCTCTCACGATTCGGAGAAAATACTCGTGTATCCGCCGGTCGCCCGTCAGTTCCGGATGAAATGACGTTGCTAGCAACCGATTTTGCCGTACCGCGACGATCCTACCGGCTGTATTTCCATCTTCCTGGCGGGCCAACCGAGCAATGACCTCAACCTGACCGCCAACACGCTCGACCCAGGGAGCTCGAATGAATACGGAAGGAAACGGATCTACGCCAATCTGTGGGATGTCTAATGGCGCCTCAAATGAATCGATCTGGCGACCGAACGCATTGCGCCGAACGGCGATATCGATTCCACCAAAAGCGGGACGATCTTCACGGCCGTCGAGGACCTTGTCAGCCAGCATGATCATTCCAGCGCAAGATCCAAATACTGGAAGCCCGCTGGCAATGCCCTCTCGAACTGGTTCAAACAATTCCTGCCGCGCAGCGAGCAACGAGATCGTTGTCGATTCACCGCCGGGGATAAGCAGTCCGTCGATACCGGCAAGGTCTCGTTCGCTCCGAACTCGGGTCGCCACCGCACCAAGAGCAGCTAACGCCGCCTCGTGCTCTGGGAGCCCACCTTGCAGACCCAGAACACCGATTCGCGCAGTATCGGACCTCACCAACCTCGCTGCGCCAAACGATGTGGCTCGGGAATCTCGTCAACGTTAATCCCCACCATCGCCGGGCCGAGGTTGTGCGAGACCTTGGCAATAACGTCGGGATCGTTGAAGTGCAGCGTTGCCTCCACAATGGCCTCAGCTCTGGCTTTCGCCCGCTTATTGCGGGTCGCGTCGTCGGGATTGTCATCGCCGGTTTTGAATATTCCCGATCCAACGAAGACACCCTGCGCGCCAAGCTGCATCATCATGGCCGCATCGGCTGGCGTTGCGATACCACCTGCGGTGAACAGCACAACCGGTAGTTTCCCCGCCTGAGCAACCTCCACCACGAGATCATACGGGGCCTGCATGTCCTTTGCCGCCACAAATAGTTCGTCGGAGGACAGTGAAGATAACCGGGTAATTTCGCCGCTAATCTTGCGCATATGCATCGTGGCGTTGGAGACATCTCCGGTTCCGGCCTCGCCCTTGGAGCGAATCATCGCCGCGCCTTCGGTGAGCCGCCTCAGAGCCTCGCCCAGGTTCGTTGCGCCGCAGACAAACGGCACAGTGAAATCGCGCTTATCGATGTGGTTAGCCGTATCGGCCGGGGTGAGCACCTCTGACTCATCGATGTAGTCAACACCTAATGATTGCAAGATTTGCGCTTCAACGAAGTGGCCGATTCTTGCTTTGGCCATCACCGGAATAGACACCGCTTCCTGGATACCTTCGATCATCTCCGGATCGCTCATTCGCGCAACGCCACCTTGGGCCCGAATGTCAGCCGGTACTCGTTCTAAGGCCATGACCGCCACAGCCCCCGCATCTTCGGCGATCTTGGCCTGTTCAGCGTTGACGACGTCCATGATGACACCCCCTTTGAGCTGTTCGGCCATCCCTCTTTTGACGAGATTGGTGCCAAGCTGACGTTGGGCTGTTCCAGCGGAGTCGGTTGCCATAGGCACAATGGTATGCGTATCGCTAATCGGTACGACAGCGGTGATTGGGTATCCGCGAAGAGCTCGGGCTCAACGGCCAGCAAAGCCAGGCGGGATATCGTCGTCCATCTCGACAGTCTGTGGCCATGGCGTATGCCCAGCGAGCCGAAACCATCGCACGAATCGCTGTCGCCGCACCGCGCGACAGGCACGAACGGCATCGTTGTAGAACCTCCGTGCCAGGACAGCGCGGTGAAACGATTCACTCATTGCCGCCACTGCCTCAACACCAAGGGGTTCACCTTCAAGAACCTCGAGATCTTCTTTCGAGCCAATCGTCGCGGATATCGCCTTCGTGAGGTCGCTCTCCACCTGGGTCCGCCCTTGAGGCCCTTGTTTTGAGTCGCGCGCGGCGATCGCTGCATCGCCTAGAAGCAGAGTCGAGGCGGGGTCCAGCCGTCCCGAGCTAGCAATGCTCACCGCAGCCCCGCTTCGCCTTAGCAACTGCGCATCAAGCGAGGCGTAGGCGGTATCCACTCGGTGGTGTAGTCGATCCAACCGTCCCGCTGTCGACGATAGGTACATGCCGAACAGTACGAGCACAGCGATTACGACGATGAGCCACGTCATCCCATCCGCCCGAAGAACTGTCCACTGAAGTCAGCCTCGACTTTGACACCTGGCTGGATAACCGCCTCGTAGACGCGTACGACGTCACGAGCAACGCTTTCCCAGTCGAACTCGCGAGCGCGGCGGTGGCCTTCGACCCGGAGTGCAGCTAGTCGTTCCTCGTCGGCTAGCAATTCTATGATGCTTGCTGCCAGCGATCCGAAGTCCTCGTTGGCGAATAGCGCCCCAGATTCACCGTTCTCGAGTACCCGTGCGAACGCATCAATATCGCTGGCTATCACCGGCGTTCCCGATGCCATGGATTCCAGTAGGACGATGCCAAAACTTTCCCCACCGGTGTTCGGCGCAACGTACACATCTGCCGACTTAAAGGCCCTGACTTTGTCTTCTTCGCTGATAAGTCCCAGGAAACGCACATGATCACCCGTCGAGCTCGGGAGCGATTCCCGGACGCCTTCGATATCGCCTGGACCCGCCACTAGTAGCTCCAGGTCTGGAAATACCTCAAGTACTTCGGGCAATGCGTTCAGCAGGACCTCTAGGCCCTTACGGGATTCATCGATCCGCCCCAAGAAAAGTAATGTTCTGCCCTGGCGAGGGTAGCCATCGAAGGGTTCTCCGTATTCAAACTGCTTACAGCTCACACCATTGGGAATCAACACCGCATCCCCGCCGAGGATCTCCACGAGGGTCTTACGGGCCTTCTCGCTCACCGCAATCCGGCCGGTTACCTTCTCGATCGCAGTCTGCAGCACGTAGTAGAACGCACCCATTGCGCGAGAGCGTTCCTGCGAGGAGTGCCAGGTTGCGACTAGCGGACCATCACTTACCCAGCAGGTCAGAACTGACAAAGACGGACTTGCCGGTTCGTGAACGTGGACGACATCAAATTCACCGTCGCGGACCCATCGACGAACTCGAGCTGCGGAAACAACGCCGAAATTGACCCGGGCAACAGACCCGTTGTACGGAACGGCGATCGGTCGACCTGCCGAAACCACGAATGAGTCCAGGTCAGAATCATCTTCGGCTGGCGCGAGCACGCTCACTTCGTGGCCCTCAGCAATCAGGGCATTTGCGAGATCCCGGACGTGCTGTTTAACACCCCCGGGCGCCGACCAGTCATACGGGCAGACCAGACCGACCTTCACTGCTAGCGCCTCTGCTCGCCGTCCCGATTACCCGCCGAATCAGAGGCAGCCAATCGGTCCGGGTCGAGGTCGGGAAGCCAGAGCTTCTGCAGCATGTGCCAGTCCGTTGGTCGATCGGCGATTCCGTTTTGAAAGGCATCGGCAATCTGCTGAGTTATTGCCTTCACAGCCGTGTCGTACCCCGGCTGATTCTTGGCGTCATCTCCGGTCGGTGCTGAGCTGGGCACGACCACCTGCGGGTGGATTTGAGCGCATGCCGTTGGGCCCTCGTACCAAAGAGTGGCCGGAAATATCGGCGCCCCTGTTAGAAGGGCAAGGTTGGCTGGTCCAGCTGGCATCCGGGTCGCAACGTCGAAGAACCTGACCTCGATACCGCGAGCGGTCAAATCTCGATCGCTGACGAGCGCAATAATCTGCTTATCTTCGGTCAGTTCGCGAGCCAGAGTGTCAATAATATTAGGGGTTCCGGTGGGATAGATCTGGATCCCCAGAGCCTCGCGGTAGGCCAGGAACTTTTCGAACAGCCGCTCGGGCTCCAGCTTCTCTGCCACGGCAGTCACCGGTCCTTTAGTCAGCCTGATCCACGCCCCGGCGTGATCCCAGCTGCCCATATGGGCGAGGGCAATAATAGCGCCCTTGTTTTGGGCCAGCCCCTGATCGAGGCGGTATTCGCCGCTGCACTCGAAGGTGCCAACGATGCGCTCCCTATCCCAATCCGGTAGCCGAAACGCGTCGCACCAGTAGCGGAAGTACTTACGCATCGATTCTCGCGACATTTCCCGCAACTGGGAGTACGAAGCATCGGGCTCGACCCGCTGCAGGTTCTTCTCCAGCTGAGTAACGCCGCCACCATGACGACGCCATAGGCGATCTGCGATGACATCGAAGCTTCGATAGGCCGACTTCTCGGGCAACTTGCGCACGACGCTCCAGCCAGCTGTGTAAGCGAGATACGACGCCTCGTCTTTGGCCTTCACGATTGGTTCCCCTGCTCTTTGGCTTGCTGGGTCGCTTGCCTGTACACATGCGCCATCCGCTGGTAAACCGTGAGAACTGTCAGAACAGCAAGTGCCCACAGCGCAACTGCTTGGATATAAGGAACTCCCAGACCGGCGAGGAATGTCGGGAAGAGGACGATAATGAGTCGTTCGGTACGCTCAGCGAATCCCACGTTACATGTCATTCCCAGGCCTTCAGCGCGTGCTTTCGCGTAGGAAATGATGGTGCTGGCGATGAGACTTATCGTCGTCGCGGTGACCAGACCCCACTGGTCCGTGCGCGAAAAGTAGATCAGCAGCGAGATAAAGATGGCACCGTCAGCAACTCGATCTAACGTCGAATCGAGGAACGCTCCCCAGACGCCCGTTCGACCCTGCAATCGGGCCATCGTTCCATCGAGCATGTCGGAAAGAATGAAGGCAGCAATCACCAGCGTTCCGATCAGGAATGACCCTCGTGTGAAGAAGATGAAAGCGGCCGCCGCCGTTCCCGTCGTGCCGATGACGGTGATGGCATCCGGGGTCAGGCCAATCTTGAGGAGCCCCCGAGCGATCGGCTCGATGACCTTGTTGATCCCGGCGCGCGCATTGGTGTTATTCAGCATCAGCCACCGGCCAGGCCGCCACCAGGAGATCCCTGGATTGCTCGAGAAGGGCCGGAAGAACCTTGGTTCCGCCAACAACCGGCATGAAGTTCATGTCTCCACCCCACCGCGGGAC
>JBLHZE010000105.1:0-7424 GCA_047631015.1 Actinomycetes bacterium | reverse complement strand
CCCCAATTGCGACCCCCACGAGTGCAGCGCATGTGTGTGCGCTGACTGTTCCTGCAGCACCTGCCGCCACGCGGCCTAGCAACTATCGCCCGTGCGCGGGCCGCTAGGTGTGAAGGGCTAGCGGCCGGCGCACGCCGCGCAAACGCCGAAGAGTTCGACGACGTGGGTGACATCGCTGAACCCATGGACAGCGGCCGTATCGCGCGACCACTTCTCCACTGACGGGCCCACAAGTTCAACGGTCAGGCCACAGTCCCGGCACGTCAGATGGTGATGATGTGTAGCCCCACATCTCCGGTAGAGGGCTTCGCCGCCGTCAGTGCGGATCATGTCGACTTCATCGACATCGGCCATCGCCTGCAACGTTCGATACACCGTCGTAAGCCCGACCCTCTGCCCCTTGGCCACCAACGCATCGTGGACCTGCTGGGCACTAACAAATGACTCAGCGCGGGTCAGCCATTCACGAATCACGCGCCGTTGACGCGTTTCACGGTACCCCTCGCCATCGAACGCGAGCCCGGACCGTGGCGGCGAGTCGGTCGAAGTGGCCACTTTGATCACGTTCTTTTCCATATTGCTCACACTATCCCAGGGCAAGCGTGCCGAGGCTAGCTCGCATTGGCCTAGGACCGAGTTTGACAACGATAACCGTTGTCAATAACATCTGTCGTGACATCACTACACTCGAAAGAATGGAATCTCCGTGAAACGACCACTAGCCGCGGCCTCGATTGCTCTCGTCGGGGCCCTTGCCATCGCCGGATGCTCATCAACAACGACCAGCGGGGACTCCTCTGCGGTTAGCGCCCCGTCGTGCCCGACCACGGCGATACCCATCACGGTCAGCATCAACCAATGGGGCAATATCGTTGAACAACTCGCTGGGCAGTGCGGGACCGTGTCCACCGTCGTCACTGCAGCCAGCGGCGACCCGCACGATTACGCGCCCACGAGCGGAGACATCGCGCTGTTCACCAAGGCTAAGCTCGTGGTCGTCAATGGAATGGGCTACGACGAATGGGCGACGAAAGCGGTGCAGGCCAACAACAGTGGCGTGGACGTTGTCAATGCCGCCACCGTGAACAACGTCGCCTCAGGCGCGAACCCGCACCTCTGGTACGCCCCGGAATACGTCACCGCGACCGCGAATGCTGTCACGGCTGAACTCAAGGCGCAGGTACCCGAAGCGAGCAGCTACTTCGATCAGCAACAGGCCGACTTCCAGACGGCGATGGAGCCCTACTTCGCTGAGATCAGCACTATCAAAGCCGGTGCCACCGGTAAGACATATGGCGCCACCGAAAGCGTCTTCGACTACATGGCTCAAGCCGTCGCCCTGACTGATTTGACACCACAGGGGTATCAAAACGCGATCACGAACGAGTCCGACCCAGCACCGGGTGACATCAATGCGTTCGACAAGGACCTGACGTCGAAGAAGATGAACGTGCTGATTTTCAACACGCAAACCGATGGGTCCATCCCCGATAACCTCGTCGCGACTGCGAAGTCCTCTGGTGTCCCAGTTGTTGACGTCACGGAAACGATGCCCGCTGATGCGACATCGTTCCAAGAGTGGCAGATCGCGCAGTTGCAGTCGCTGTCACAAGCGCTCGGATTAAGCTAGAACAATGCTGGAGTTAGACAACGCGAGTGCTGTGCGCGGCTCGTCCATGATCTGGTCGGAGGGCACCTTCACGGTGCCCTCCGCATCAATCGTTGGTGTGATCGGGCCGAACGGGTCAGGCAAAACGACTCTGCTGATGATGATCCTGGGCCTTCTCCGAACGGAAACCGGGTCCATCACGGTACTGGGTCGGGAACCAGAGCGCGGCGATCCACGAATCGGCTACGTCCCGCAAAACTATGCCTCCATC
Source organism: Actinomycetes bacterium (assembly GCA_047631015.1). Taxonomy (GTDB): domain Bacteria; phylum Actinomycetota; class Actinomycetes; order S36-B12; family UBA10799; genus UBA10799. Next base: position 5,544 of record JBLHZE010000105.1, on the reverse strand, counting down.
GCAGGGGACTCCATCCGAGCCCGCGACCTCGTACTGCTTGGGTTGACAGGGTCCCGCTACGGCGTCGGGCGTACGTCGAGAGTCGAGCACGCCCGCGTAGACGAAGTCCTCGATGAAGTCGGGGCGACCGAGTTCGCAGGGCGCCGAATGTCGAAGCTATCCGGGGGGCAGCAGCAACGCATCGCCATCGCGCAAGCCATCGTTGGGGAGCAGCAGCTCCTCCTGCTCGATGAACCGCTGGCCAACTTGGATGTGCGTAATCAGCAAGAAATCGTTGCCTTACTCAAGCGAATCAACGAGCAGCGCGGCATTGGCATTCTGCTCGTAGTGCACGACCTTAATCCACTTCTGGCCGTCCTCAACGGGGCGATCTATCTCTTAGACGGCCATCCGCACTACGACAGTGTCGACGAGATCGTCGACGAAGACCTCCTAACCCACCTCTATGGCACCCAGGTGCGCGTCGTGAGAACAGCCCAGGGCGACCTGTTTACCAGGAACGCGTGATGGGAATGATGGACCTTCTCGCCGGGGCCGTGGAGTTCCAACCGAATTGGTGGGAAATCCTGCAATCCAACTTCATGCGCACCGCCATGATCGCCGGCATCCTCGTGGCGATCGCATCAGGGCTCATCGGGTACTTCGTCATCGTGCGCGGCGGCATGTTCGCGTCACATGCCCTGGCCCACATCGGGTTCCCCGGCGCAACCGGCGCCGCCCTCGTCGGACTACCGGTCTTTGCGGGACTGGTCGCGTTCACCGTCGGTGGAGCGTTAGCGATCGGCTTGCTAGGCAAAAAAGCCAACGACCGCGAAATCGCTACCGGGACCGTCCTGGCCTTCGCCACAGCGCTCGGTGTTCTCTTCGCCTCATTGGCGAGCGAGAACACCTCCACGATCACCAACATTCTGTTCGGTAACCTGCTGGCCGTTCCACCACAGCAGCTCGTAATATTTACGGTGTTTCTCGCGGTCCTCGTCGCTGCGCTCCTCGTCATGTTCCGCCCGCTCCTATTCGCATCCATTGACCCGGCCGTCGCGGAAGCCCGCGGAGTCCCCGTCAAAAAAATCGGCGTCGCGTTCATGGTCCTCCTAGCATTGGTCGTAAGCATGGCCGTGAGTGTCGTCGGCGTTCTCCTGATCTTCGCGCTTCTTGTTACCCCAGCCGCAGCCGCTCTTCGATTCACCGTCCGTCCCGGGTGGGCCATCTTCTGGAGCTGCATCATCGGCGTCGTCTCGGTCATCTTCGGTCTCGTCATCTCTGCAATGGTCAACCTTCCGCCCAGTTTCTTCATCGTCTCTGTCGCGTTCGCCATCTGGTTGGCCTCGATGGGAATGAAGAATGAACGACCCGTCAAACAGATCACCGGCGGGCATGCGCTACCCGCGCACTAATTCCCTGTTGACACCGATAATCGTTATCAGTAATATTTTTGAAAACGGCGGCCCTAGCCCGCCACTCACATCCGAGAGAGGGAACAACATGACAGATCGACATCCAGCCAGAGATCATGAGCACCTGCCGGGCGACGGCCATGAGACCGTCGAACACGACGGACACGTTGACCACAAGCACGACGGTGAACTGCACTCAGAAGAAGTCATTCACGAGGACCACGACGGTACCCACACCGACGGCGACGGCCACGAAACAGTCGAGCACGGTGACCACGTCGATCACATCCACGACGGACACCGTCACCACCAACACGGCGATCACGTCCACGAACACTAGGGATCAGGTGGAGGCGTCTCACACTGACTCAACTCATGCGCGCCACACCCCGACGATTCCTCGGAGCCGACCAGAACCCGTCGTAGGATCCACAGGTGCATAGTCATGGGACGCCGGGAGGTGAGCACCCACCGCCGCAACCGTTCAACGCGCGTCAACGCCGACGAGCGATCATCATCGTTTGCTCGATCCTGATACCGATTGCGGCAGCGACAGTGGCTGGACTCTTCCTCCTGTGGCCAGGCGCTGCGACCACCTCGAATACTCTTTACAGCCTCCCGCCTGGAGTCGAAAAAGCAGGGGCCACGGTCGACACCGTCACAATACGAAAATGCCCTGGCCTGCCTCCCGGTTCCAAAATTGGTGACACCGTCCAAGAGCTAGATTGTGGCACCGTGGCCGCCACGCTAGACGATGGCCGAAACGTCATGTTCGATATCAACGACGTTGAATACCGTGCGGGGGTCGAGGCCGGCGACAAGGTATGGGTCGTTCTTCAACCAGCAGGCCCCACCTGGCCAGCGACAACGTATTTCGACGACTTTCAACGGGGACCGTCGCTGATCGTAATTTCTGTAATCTTTGCGGTCGCCGTCGTTGTCGTCGCACGGTGGCGAGGGCTCTTGGCGATCGTCGGACTGGCAATCTCGTTCGGGGTGATCGTCAAATTCATGCTGCCCGGATTGCTTGAGGGCAGTTCCCCGCTCCTGGTCACATTAACCGCGTCGTCAGCAATTCTTTTCGTCGTGCTCTACCTCGCACACGGCATTTCCCTGCGCACATCCGCCGCACTTCTCGGCACCCTTTTCGGTGTTTCACTGATCGTGGTGATGGGTATCTTTTGGTCAGACTCAGCCCACCTCACCGGCTACGGCAGTGACGAGAGTTCCGCACTGGCCACTAGCACACCCAACGTGTTTCTTCCCAGCATCATCCTGGCGGGAATCATTGTCGCCGGACTCGGAGTGCTCAACGACGTCACGATCACCCAAGCATCCGCTGTCTGGGAACTCGAAGCTGCAACAGAGAATCGTAACCCGTGGCAACTCTTCACCCAAGCCATGCGTATTGGGAGAGATCACATCGCATCAAGCGTCTACACAATCGCCTTCGCCTACGCCGGGACCGCCCTACCCGTCCTTCTGCTGATCCAGCTTTACCAACGTCCGCTAGGGGAAACCCTGACATCGGAGACGTTCGCCGAAGAAATCGTCCGAAGCCTCGTCGGAGCAACCGGGCTCGTGCTCGCCGTCCCCCTCACAACCGGAGTCGCCGTGCTCCTCGTCAAATCCGCCCGGATCGGGTCGCGAAAAGCCGCAAAAGAGGAAATAGGCACGATCTAGCAGTCAACCAAGATCGATGAGGTTTGAAGCGCGGCCGTTCCAACGAACAACAACAACGCGACACGGGAGCTCCGCCCAAGCCCGAGAAAGACTGAATGACAGTAGCGGGATTCTTCTAGCCACTAACCAGCCGCTCATCTTCTACTCCAGGAAGATGACAGGGTTTACCTTAAGTCCGTTCGTCCACAAACGACCGTTATTGAGACAACGCCAAGGTGACCACCGGCGGTGGTCCTTCCTCGTAGCAAAACTCGTCTAGCAATCAATATCTCAGCCGCACACGGGCAGGCTCCCCGGCCAAGGTTGCACGAGCCAGTCCAGGACACACAAATTGAAGCGGTAGTTGCCAGAGCACCTGCGTAAAGGTGCACGATGTGTGAGGTGATCAGGCAGAATCGTGGGTATGTCAGGGAGTGAAAACCGCAAGAGACATGTCAGCGGGGCCAGGATTCGACGAACATACAACCTCGTGGCAGCCGTACCGGTGCCGCCCGGTACACATATGCGTGCCGTTCCAGAGTCGTCGCTGCCGGAACTTCTCACCGTCGGTGAGAAGTTCCGGCAGTCTCTGGTTGCAGTCGCGCCGTTGCGGACCGGTACACACATGCGCGCCGTTCCAGAGTCGTCCGTGCCCACGCACGTCCAGGCGTGGCCGGACGTGACGTGTGGCGAGTGCAGGGTATTTGTCGACACATCCGATATTCCACCGAACGTTGATGACGGACCCACGCCACAACGCGTAGGGAGACATGAGTGGCCCTGCCCGAACTGTTCAGCTCTTCTGAAAGCCATTCCGTTCAAGCTTGCGCCCTTAGATACCCCGGACGTCGACTGTTGTGTCGCTGGGATGGCGAGAACATGGGCTCGGTGTAGTGCAGAGGAAGTGGCAGACTGGAAACGAGGCAATAGGATGCGCCTCTTTGCGCAAAGAGTCGACAGAGTGGCAAAGCGTTTCTTCTGCTGGATCCCAGTCATCGTGCTCTTGTGGTGGATTTGGAGGCAAGGCCTCATAACGGCACAGACCGAGTCCGCGTGGGACTGGGATGTGATGAACATTGTGGCTCTCGTGTTACTTTCCGGTTTTGCGGGTTTTTTCGCTTTTGGCTTCGGAACCTACATCGCCGCCGTGATAGGCGAGATGACGAATCCGCTGAACCGCCGCGCCGCTAAACGAGGGCAACCCTTGAACGCGATGCCCATTCGGCTACGGGACGAACTCACGCCTGTTGCGGATCAGTGGCAAGAATCGATTCACCCACAAGCTGAAGCGAACACCCGAGCAGCAGGGCTGTAGTAGCGCAAGTACTGCGGCGAGGGCGCCTACGCCGCCTCTGGCTACCGCTCGAGGATACGAGCTAAGGGTTAGCGCGGGTACAGCCCTCGGCCTTCAACACCGATGTGGGGCGTGAGTGACGTCTCGGGGGTTCGATTCCCCTGCATTTCTGCTAAACCCTCGTTGATTTAGGAAGCTGCTCCAGAACGTGTTGAGACCAGGATGGGTCCAGCCCAACTTGGCGGATACCGTCGAGCATGATGTCGAGATAGGCCTGGGTAGGCGGGGTGGGATCCGGGGTCCGGTGGGCGGGTTGAACTTCATAGACCCATCCCAGGTAGGACATTTTTCCATCCAAAGTCTGTATGCGGACGCGCTTTTCACCCCGGCAATAGTGGGTAGGGTGACCTTCTTTTTTATCGATTCCCGGTAGCGTCTGTGCCGTGATCTCGATGATTGCACCGAGTACTCTTTTGTTTTGGGCAGGTCGCACGTTGGCTGCGCCCCCTTTTCGGACCGGCGAATAATAGTTCCAGATCAGTTCGTAATCTTCTAATACGGCCGGTAAAACCTGGATGATGCCCTGCGTGGAGTACCCGTAGTGGCCCAGCCAGCTCTTGAGATCTTCAATATGAAGGTTGGAACCATAAGCAAAGACCCACTCTGGGGCACTTTCTGGGTTCATCGAGATCTCCTACAGGCTCAAATGCGGGCAATTCTCCAGTTTGTTAGCGTACATTCGCGGGTGCGAAGTCAACTCCGGAACAGCCATTTTTTAGATCTCGGAACCCCCAGTTGTCACCTTCCCAACGCGCCAACAGCATCTGGGGGCAGTCGTACTCAAATCCCGGGTATGCAAAATCAGGTCAGGGTCGATCAGGACGTAGCAGTGTGACTGAAAAGTTTGCTGCGTTCTCCTTGCTAACCGTCGGGATCGAATCGTTGGGGTTCAGTCAATAGTGCACCCAGTAGGCACGCTACCCACCTACTGCGGCAGCGCTCCGAGTGGCGGCACATCGATCACAGACACCGTGTCATGGTCGGCATCTCGTCACGTCCCCGCGCAACGTGCTGCGGGGGTTCTTTGCTGTCCAACTGCGTTTCCACTTCTCGGGTTCAGCCCCTGGGATGTTGGGGAAGTCCGCGACGACCTTGCTTTTGAATGTCAGCCCGGCGATACAGCTTGGAGTTACA
>JBLHZE010000104.1:0-7451 GCA_047631015.1 Actinomycetes bacterium | reverse complement strand
CACACGCCCTGGTACACGCGACGTAGAAGAGACGACGATCCGCCTCAAGTAAATCGTTCAATGAGGGTGCCGGATCTATTCCCGAATCGCTCAGACGCTCCGGCGTGAGCAGCGACGGTCGTGCCCGCAGATTCGGCCAGGACCCTTCTTGAACGCCCACAACTAACACCATTGGCCACTGTCGGCCTTTCGCCGCGTGTGCGGTCAGAACGTGGACTAGATTTCGGTCGGCTGATCGAGACTTAGCCGAGACCGCGAGATCGGAAAAATCCTGCTGTCGTAAATCTCGAATCCAGGTCAGCGCCCCGGCCGCGCTGTCCACATCGGAACCCAGGCTCTCTGCCTGTTCGAATAGCCTCACAACAGCATCGAGATCCCGATGAGCCGCCACCCCGGATCGACCGCGTCGCCCAGATTTGGCGAGAAGCTCATCCGCCCAGTCGGTTGCTGCCCAGATGGTCCACAGGACCTCGCCGATCGTTCTCCCCTGGTCTAGCGCGGCTCGCGCTTGGTCCGCGATGTCGACCAAGAGCCAAAATTCTGGTGATTTGGTGGAATCTTTTGAGACCTGATCTGGATCGGCCACGCACGACCGCACCAGTTCATCAGAGCTCACACTCGCCGCATTAGCTGCGCTACCCGCAGCATCCGCGCGCTGACGTAGCGAGCGGACGAGACATCGGTACCCCAAAGCATCTAATGAAATCGGGGCAGATGAAAGGAGGAATCGAGCGGTCTCGACCGAGAGAGATCCCGGCGCCGCGGCCAAACCCAGGACGTCCAGCAGCCAGGCCGCCGCGCCGTTACGAGAGAGCGGTTGATCATCTGCATTGATATCGACCGGAATCGACGCGGCATCCAACGCCTGTTGCAGGCTGGGGATGTCCGAGCGTGAACGAACAATGACCGCGATATCGGACCAAGCTGTGACCTCGCCGTGCAGACGAGCCCGTCTGATTCGATCGGCCACCCCACCGGCTTGGGCGGCTACGGAATCAAAGGTCAGCGCGTCGACACGATCTCTGGCCGGTTTTGAGTAGCGCGGCGCTCGGTGATCACGACGGATTGTCGCAGCAAGAGTGCCGAGCCCAACTCGGTTGATCACGCGAGAAGCAGCAGAACCGATCGTCGAACCGAATCGCCGGACGTCTCGCAACACCACAACCGGTGTGGGCGAACCATCGGCCGTTGGGAAGTCATCGCAGAAATGGAGAATTCTTCCAACATCGGCTCCCCGGAATCCGTAGATCGCTTGATCAGGGTCGCCAACGGCCACCAAGGTCGAGGTCGACGTGGTGAGCGCCTGCAAGAGTTGGACTTGTGCGTAATCGGTGTCTTGATACTCGTCGACATAGATAGCGGGATAGCGCCCACGTAACTGCTCGGCAACCGCTGGGTCGCTCACAATTGCCACGGCGCGACTGATCAGTTCCGAGTAATCCAAAACCCCGAGCGCATCAAAAACGTCGAGGTACTCCCCCAGGAAGTCAGCCAGCGCCTCCCACTCCGGCATGTTCGCCTGACGTGCCGCCGACGCGAGTTCGTCAGGCCCGAATCCCAAAAGCTGGGCACGACTCAGCAGCAACCGCACTTGCTTTGCGAGCCCAGCGGTACCAATGGCTGCTGCCAACTCCGGTGGCCACGGGATGCGCCCCTCTTTGACCGCGAATGTGAGTAGTTCGCGCAGCCGTTGTTCCTGTTCGGCACCCCCGAGCAGCCTGGGCGCTCGCCCGAAGGCATCAGTCGAGCCGAACTCGCGGACGATTGCATAGGCAAGGGAGTGGAAGGTCGACACCGTCGGAAGTAGACCCCCACCCAATTGGGCTGCAAGTCGCTCACGCAGCTCCTCCGCCGCTGACCTACTGAAAGTAAGAACCAGTGGGCTGCACTCTCCCGTTCTGGCAACCACAGCGGCCAGCATCGCGGTTGTCTTTCCCGTGCCCGGACCCGCCAGACACAACAATGGGCTTCCGGTGTGCTCGACCAAGCGGATTTGGGCAGGATCCAGCGCGATTGCCGAATTGGCAGTCGAATTTTGAGAGATCCCGGTCACCACGACCGAAACACAACCATGCGGGACTGACATTGGTGCGTTTCATCTGCGACGATTCATCACGTGTCTGATTTTCGTGGTGAGGTGCCGCCAGAAGAGGAGCACACCGCCGTGAACTCACCTGCGTCGCCTCTGGGCGGGGCCGGGGTCCCCGTTGATCCCCGCCCACTGTTTCGCGCAGAAGATCCAGCTGACTCCGCGTCGCCAGCGGGCGCACTCACTGACGACAGTTGGCTCGGCGACACGGGCACCCCGGCCAACACCACAGGCAGGGCCGAGCGCCGCGCGATGTCCGGTGGGTCAACCCTGGTCATCGAAGGTGATGTCAGTCCCCGTCGACTGCGCCGGCCAGCGGATCTCCTCCGATTCGCGATCGCACTAAGCGCCTCGGGGATTCTCCTCGCGGGTGCCTACTTCGCCTCTGGAGCGGCAAGCGGACTAGAAGCCGATCTCGCCGCAGCCTCCGTCAACCTGCCCGATCCCCTCGTCTCCCTCGCGAACGTGATCGCTTTTGTTGGCGTACTGCTCCTGCCGGTCGCGGCAGCAATCGACCTGCTCGTGCGAAAACGTGCGCGACAATTGCTCGAAGCGTTCGGATCGATGTTCCTCGGTATCGTCTTGCTGTGGCTCGCCGCACAATGGATTCAATACGCTGAATCCGCCCAGCTCCTCCTTGCCCTGACGGGACGCCCAACCCCCGGTTCCGTATTGCCACTAAATGCCGCCCTTGGCGGCATCGTTACATTCATCACCGTAGCCCGTCTTATTGACCGGACCCGGTGGGCAATTGCCTGTTCCCTGCTCCTCGCCGCAATCATCCTGGCGAATGTCGTCGGTGGCGGTATTACCGTCGCGGCCCTTGGTCTGTCGGCTTTGCTTGGCTGGTCCCTGGGCCTGCTGGCTCGCTACGTGCTGGGTACGCCAACAACCCGACCGTCAGGCCTAGAAGTCGCGTCCGCCCTTGAGACTTCGGGCTTCCCACTCACCGTGCTCCGAGCCTCACATGAGACCGACGGTGGCCGACGCTACTCGGCTACCACGCGAACTGGCGAACGGATGGAAGTTCTCGTTCTTGATCGCGATCTAGAGGGTGGTGGCCTGCTCCGGGGAGCCTGGCGGTCCCTACGCCTGCGAGACGAAAGTGGCATGTCGGGTTTCACTATGCGCAGTCGGCTCGAACATGCCGCATTGCAGTCCTACGCATCTCAAGCGGCAGGAGCGCCCGTCCCGCGGCTCGAAGCCGTTGCTGCTGTCGGACCAGATGCCGCGGCGTTAGCGTATGCCCGCCTTGACGGCCGAACATTCTCGGAGCTCGGTAGCGCATTAACTGACAAGAATCTCGACAGCACTTGGCGAGCCTTGCGGACTCTGCACGATGCCGGTATTTCGCATCGGGCACTCCACGCGGAGCACCTCTTGCTGGACGCGAACGGTGGGGTATGGCTACTCGATCCAGAGGAGGGCTCAATTGGCGCTGGCGACGTCGCCGAACGGCTCGATACAGCCGAACTCTTATGCACCCTGGCAATGCTGACTGATCCCGATCGTGCTGTTGCCTCAGGACGACGGGTCCTAGGCACCCTGAGCCTCACGAAGGCGCTCCCAGTCCTTCAACCAGTAGCGCTGACCTCTGTGACCCGCCGGGCTATAAAACGCCGTAAGGACGTCCTCGCCGCGCTGCGAGAGTCACTCGAAGAGCTAACGCCAGAGGGGCCGACCGAAGAAATCGACGTCCAGCGACTACGTCCACGAACAATCTTGACCGTGATTGCCGGGACAGCCGCCGCCTACTTCCTGCTCTACCAGGTGGGCGAAGTCGACCTGGTGACCGTGGTGCGCGAAGCGAAATGGGGGCTAGCGGCTCTCGCGCTAATGCTCTCGGCTGCAACCTACGTCGGTGCCGCAATGTCGGTCCAGGGCTTCGTTCCAGAACCGCTCAAATTTCTACGAACCATGCAGGCACAACTGGCGGCGTCATTTGCCACCCTGGTCTCGCCCCCGACCCTTGGTGCACTCGGCGTAAACATTCGATACCTACAGAAGAGCGGCGTACATCCCGCGCTAGCCGCTGCAAGTATCGGGGTCTCGCAAGTGATGGCTTTTGTCATGCATCTGCTCCTGGTGCTCGGCTTGGGCATCATCGCCGGGTCGGAGCAGAAGGAAGAAATATCAGCACCGCCTATCTGGGCAGTGGTGGTGGCCGTCATCATCCTGATCGCCCTCATCGGAGTTTTCTTTATCCCGTGGACTCGAAAATGGGCTCAGCAGCGAGTTCGGCCGATCCTGTCCCAGATCGGTCCTCGACTGCTGACCTTGGCGCAGACCCCGAGCAAGCTCGCGACAGGGATCGGCGGCTTCCTTATCCTGAATCTCGGTTACTGCCTCTGCCTGTTGGCCTGTGTCCGAGCATTCGACGGAGGCGGCGAGTGGGCAGGGATCTGTGTCGTCTACCTGGTCGGGGCAACTGTCGGGCAAGTCGCCCCGACTCCCGGCGGACTCGGGGCTGTCGAAACGGCACTGACTGTAGGGCTGGTTGGTGTTGGGGTTGAGGCCGGGATCGCCCTGTCATCAGTCCTGCTATTCCGAATCTTGACCTTCTGGCTACCAGCGGTTCCCGGCTGGTTCTCGTTCAACAATCTACTGAAGCGAGACCTGCTGTAGCCCGTTGCTGTGGCTGCAGTGGACTGCGTTGACCGGATACAACGGTGCGTCGCTAATAGGTCGGCTGCGAGGAATCAATTTGGCTGACCCATGCCGACACTCCCCCGCCGACATGGACGGCATCGGCAAATCCGGCCGCCTTAACCAGCGCTAAGACCTCCGCTGAGCGAATCCCAGATTTGCAGTAGATAACCGTCTGCTTGTCCTGCGGTAGCGTCGAGAGAGCGTCGCCCATCATGAACTCGCCCTTGGGGATGAGTTCGGCACCTGGAATCCGCGAGATATCCCATTCATTTGGTTCGCGCACATCAATCAGGACGAAGTTGGCATCGCCATCCTCGCGCGCAGTCAGCATCTCTTCCAGGTCGCGTACTGAGATTGTTGAACCCTTTGCCGCGTCCGCTGCATCATCAGAAATCGACCCGCAGAACGCTTCATAGTCGATCAGTTCGGTCGGCAGCTCACCCGCGGGATCCTTGCGAATCTTCAGCGTCCGGTAGGACATATCAAGCGCGTCATAGACCATCAGGCGACCGATCAGCGGCTCACCGATACCAGTGAGCAACTTGAGCGCTTCGGTACCCATGATGGACCCGATCGAGGCACACAGAACACCGAGGACACCGCCTTCGGCACACGAGGGAACCATGCCGGGGGGAGGTGGCTCGGGGTAGAGGTCACGGTAGTTGGGACCATGCTCAGCCCAAAAAACACTTGCCTGTCCCTCGAACCGATAGATCGAACCCCAGACATAGGGCTTACCCATAATCACGGCTGCATCGTTGACCAAATATCGAGTCGCAAAGTTGTCGGTGCCATCCACGATGAGGTCATACTGAGCAAAGATCTCGAAGACATTTTCGGAGTCAAGCCGCTCAGGATGGAGCGCGACCTTCGTGTACGGATTAATCTCACGGATCGAATCTCTGGCTGACTCACCTTTTGGCCGACCGATATCGCTTTGGCCGTGGATAACCTGACGCTGCAAGTTGGACTCATCGACCTCATCGAACTCCACGATTCCCAGCGTCCCAACACCTGCCGCCGCCAAATACAGCAGCGCAGGGCTCCCTAGTCCCCCAGCCCCCACGATCAAAACGCGAGCATTCTTCAGTCGCTTCTGCCCCACCATGCCAATCTCAGGAATGATGATGTGGCGACTGTATCGACGAACCTCGTCGACGGTTAGGGACTCAGCTGGCTCTACCAGCGGGGGCAAGGACACGACTAACTCCGTTATTCACGTAGGGGATGGTCATCTAGCAGGGTTCGGACACGCTCGTTGCTACCAGTTGGCCGCACCGAACCTGTCCCGTTCGCCTTCACCAAGTTGTGCAGCAGTCAATGCTAAGCAACATGCCAAGGTCACGGACACAACGGTCTGGCGAGCCCAGATGTTCCCGACTGTGACGTTCGCCTGCCGCGATACCGCAATATCTCGCTCTAGTCGGGGTCGGCGATCAGTTCGGTCCACGCCCGCGCAACCAGCTTTGGGTGCTCCATCTGGGTGACGTGACCCGAGTCAGGGACGACCATAACGCGGGCATTCGGGAAGCGTTTCGATGCCTGCAGTGCAATCTTGGGATTAACCAGCTTGTCGTCCCTGCCATAAATGAGCAGCGTTGGAGCCGTGATAGATGCCGCTAACTGCCAGGGCCGATCGGGGGATCGATCGAAGTAGCTTTCAATGATTCCCCGTAGCGACAGCAGCATAGCGTCGGGGGCATGTGCGAGCTTGTCACGCTCCTTTGCCTCGGCGACTTGGTCGGCCACTCGCCGAGGATCGATTCGGTTCGTATCCGAGTAGCAAATATTCATACTTGCGTTGACCCGCCATTCCGGATCCTGTCGGGCGAGACGGCGAAGTAGATGCTCACCCACGCCAGGAATCGCGGTAATCGGCAGGTGAATACTCGATCGCCGGGGAATCAGAGCGGGCAGTGCGGGAGAGATCAGCGTCAAAGACTTGATCAAATCGGGGTATCTTGCCGCGAGTTGTACCGCTGTGGCCCCGCCCATCGAGTTCCCGAATACATGCACGGGACGAGCCCCAAACTGATCCCGGAGGAGCTCGGCAACGATGGCCGCATTATTCGCCAGCTTGTAGTCATCATCGACAGGCGGCGGGGACTGTCCGAATCCAGGCAGGTCGGGGGCTATCCCGAACGTCGTACCCGACAGTAGATACATCAGCTCAGTCCAGTTTGTGGATGAGCCACCGAGACCGTGCAGGAAGACCGATTGTGTGCGGTCGGTGGCGGTAGCCGGGTCACCTGCGGTGCGGACAAACAACTCGGTGGAGCCGACTGGCATTAGCTGGCCAGTGAGAGGGGCAACGTATAGCCGCTCGTCGTCAGCGAGCACGGTATCGGAACCCTGAGAAGTAGTCACATATCCCACGGTACGACGGCATGGGCAATAAATCTACATCGCTAAGTTACTGGCGGGTAGTATTGTGGCGTGCCTGTGAGAGAAGATCAAGTTCGACCCGCCCGTTTGCCGCGCGACGCCCGCCGCGCGCAACTATTGCAAGCCGCCCTCCACATCTTCACCACCAAGGGCTACCACGCGGCGGCGATGGATGACATCGCTGAACGAGCTGGTGTAAGTAAGCCGGTCTTGTACCAGCACTTCTCCAGCAAACTTGAGCTCTACCTCGCACTTCTGGACTTGGGCTCCAAGGAACTGATTGCCAAACTCGCGGAGGCGCTAGACAGCACTCGGGACAACGGCCAGC
>JBLHZE010000103.1:0-7520 GCA_047631015.1 Actinomycetes bacterium | reverse complement strand
ACGGTTCCCCTCCACTTCCCTCAACACCGAAACCTACCGTCGAAGCGTTGAGTCTTGCTGAGTGAAGCCTCGGCGGATAAGCCAAGCGGCGTGGCAGAATTCGTCTGTCCGCCGCACAGCAAGACCCCCGCAACGCAGGCTCGCCGACAGCGGTCCCCGGCTATCACGACTAAAGGTGAATGGGTCAGCAGCTTGGTACCACGTCGGCTTTTGCAGCGGATTACATCGGCGTTTCATGAGGGAACCTAGTCCCCTCTTCGGTGGCCTCGGTGGGAGTCGAACCCACACTGGGACGATTTTGAGTCGCCTATCTCTGCCGGTTGGATTACGAGGCCGTATCAAGTTGGTGTGTCGCGCAGGGCGAAATCTACACCGTCACGAGTAGCTCTAGTCTTCCAGCACTAGGTGGTCCTTGATCTCAGCGATTTGTCCAAGCAGACCGTTGATGAAAGTAGGCGATTCGTCCGTCGACAAATCACGCGATAGCTCGACTGCCTCATCCACGGCTACTGCGGTGGGAACATCGCCCCACAGGATCTCCCATGTGGCGATACGCAGTAGGTTCCGGTCGATTGCTGGCATCCGCGGGATCGTCCAGCCAGCCGAGTACGTCGACAACAAATCGTCGATCCGGCTCTGGTGGGCAACGACTCCCTCTACCAGGGTGCGGGTGTATGGGTTAGTCGACCCATCAGCACGATCTTCAAAATCAGTCATCGCGTCATTGGCCGACACAGACTTCAGATCCGCTTGGAACAGCACGTCGAGCGCGCGCTTACGTGCTTTTGTTCTTGCAGCCATGTCTTGACTCGCTTCAGTTCATCGTGCTCGGTTGATGTTGTGCTGAGGGGTATGGGAACACTTAGTTATTGACGCGGCTGATGTAGGAACCGTCTCGGGTATCTACCCTAATCTTTTCTCCCACGTTCAAGAATAAAGGAACGCTAATCTCAGCTCCGGTCTCAAGCTTGGCTGGCTTGGTACCACCGGTTGAGCGGTCACCCTGGAGACCTGGTTCGGTGTATTCGATTACTAGCTCAACGCTGGCCGGTAACTCGACATAAAGTGGTGTTCCCTCGTGGATCGCGACATTCGCTTCCTGATTCTCCAGCAGGAACTTCGCGCTATCCCCCACAACATCTTCGGAGACGAATACCTGGTCGTACGTTGAACTATCCATGAAGACGAAGTCACTCCCGTCTTTATACGAGTACTGCATTGCGCGTTTGTCGACGTTCGCTGTTTCGATCTTGAGCCCGGCGTTGAAGGTCTTATCAACAACCTTACCGCTCATGATGCTCTTGAGTTTCGTTCGGACGAACGCCGGACCTTTACCTGGCTTTACGTGCTGGAACTCGACTACTGTCCACAACTGGCCCTCGATATTAAGCACGATACCGTTCTTCAATTCGTTCGTCGTTGCCACTAGTTCCTCTTCCGTTCAGTTGTCCTCGGTTGCCGCCTGTGCTGCCAGCTGGCTCACATTGCTATCCGTCGATGACGGTGAGCTCACGCGGGAAGTCCGTCAGTACTTCTGCGGAGCCGTCGGTCACAACGCAAGTGTCTTCGATCCGTATGCCGAACTCGTCTGGCAGATATACCCCGGGCTCGATCGTGACGACGTTTCCTCGCGCAAGGGTACCGCCAGTTGCCCCCGACAATAGCGGCGGCTCGTGGATCTCCAACCCAATTCCGTGCCCAAGGCCGTGGCTGAAGTACTCACCAAAGCCGCGCCCGGCGATCACTGAACGCGCCGATAAATCTACGTCCGCGATTGTTACCCCTGCAACTAACGCATCTCGCCCGGCCGCGGCGCCTTGATGCACGAGTTGGTGGATCTCCGTATGCCGATCACTAGGTTGCGCGCCCACGACGAAGCATCGGGTGCAGTCTGCGTGATAGCCCTGCACCATCGCGCCAAAGTCAATCTTTAATACCTCCCCGCGCCCGACCGGACGGTGCGTAGGTTGATGGTGCGGAGTCGCCGTGTTTGGCCCGGCTGCGGCAATCGTGGGAAAGGCACGATCATCGGCACCATGGGCGGCCAATTCGTACTCAAGTGTTCGAGCAATCGTCACCTCACTCATCCCGACCCGCACCTGATCGACAAGCGCACGCAGTGCCGCAGTGGAGATCTCACATGCCTGACGAATCAGCTCGATTTCCGCCGGTTCTTTGATCGTCCGGAGCTGGGCGACAAGTCCGGCCGTGGGGATGAAGGTCACCGCAGTAAAATCCGGATCACTCTCCAGTCTCTGATGCTCTGCGGCGCTCAACGAATCACTTTCGAAAGCAACCGCAGATTCCCCCGCCGCTGCGCCCGCGACGGATGCTGCGGCTGTTAATCCAGCAACTATCGCCTGGCGCGCAACATCGCGGGCTATTACAAGCTGCACCCCTGGAACTGCCAGTGCTGGATCCCGATAGCGTGAATCGGTCACCAAGATTGTTACGTCTGCGCGTAGCAGTATCGCGGCGTTACTTGATGCCAATCCAGTCAGCCATCGGACGTTGGCTGGGTTCGTCACTAGCAGTGCCGTGGCGCTGTGCACGCCGCCAATCAGGTGAACGACTCGCGTCCGTCGCTCCGAGTAGTCGACCGGGCTCCTCATCTGCAGGTGTACAGCTAGCGAGCTGTTGCGATCGCAGTCAGCGCGAGGGCATAGGAGTTCGGGCCGAAGCCCGCGATCGTTCCATCTGCGACTGCGGATATGACCGATGTATGTCGGAACTCTTCCCGCGCTGCAGGGTTACTTAGGTGAACCTCAATGAGCGGAGCCGTCCGTTGAGCGCACGCATCTCGCAGCGCGTAGGAGTAGTGGGTGAAAGCAGCAGGATTGAGGACAACAGCGGTCTGGTTGTCGACCGCTTCGTGAATCCAGCCAATTAGCTCGGATTCACTGTCGGTCTGCCTTATCTCAACTGTAAGTCCAACGTCGGCACCAACCTGCTCGCAGAAACCACTCAGTTGGGCGTAGTCCATCGTGCCGTAGACATCCGGTTCGCGCGATCCCAATCGAGCCAGGTTCGGACCATTGAGGATCATGACTGGACGCGCTGGCTGTTGACTCTCGCTCATTTCGCCTCCTCCTCGGGTGTGATCTCGTTGTACGCCGCGACCATGATGACAGGATCAGGGCCCTCCATGATGACTGGTTTGGCCAGATCATCAAGAACAACGAAGCGCAGCACATCGGCTCGAGTCTTCTTGTCCAGCTTCATCGCGTCGTAGAGCTTGTTCCATTGGCCGGCTTCGTAGCTGATGGGGAGGCCCACGCTGGTGAGGATGTCTCGGTGGCGGTCGACGACGGCATCAGACAGGCGCCCACCAAGCCCTGCGAGCTGCGCGACGTACATCATTCCTACGCTGACCGCGGCACCGTGTCGCCACTTATAACCCTCAACACGTTCGATTGCATGGGCGAGGGTGTGACCGTAATTGAGGACTTCTCGGCTAATCCCGCCGGACCTTGGGCCACCGACCGCTTCCTTCAGATCGCTTGCCACCACGTCAGCCTTGACCTGTACGGAACGACGTACCAGCTCCGCAACCACATCAGAGGTCGGGTCCACAGCGGCCGCCGGATCGGTTTCGATCAGCTCAAGAATCACTGGATCGACGATGAAACCGCATTTGATTACTTCGGCGAGTCCGGATACGAAATCCATCTCTGGCATACCAGGAAGCACTGCTAGGTCCGCGATGACTAATCGTGGCGGGTAGAACGAGCCGACGAGGTTTTTCCCTTCGGCGGTGTTGATCCCGGTCTTGCCGCCAACTGCGGCATCAACCATTGCCAGCAGAGTTGTGGGGATTTGGATGAGCCGAACGCCGCGCAGCCAGGTCGCGGCAACGAAACCCGCGAGATCTGTGGTCGCACCTCCACCGAACCCGATCACTAGGTCAGTGCGCGTGAAGCCAGACTGACCCAGAACAGACCAACAGTAGTCGGCAACGCTCGTGGTCTTAGCTTTTTCACCGTCAGGGATCTCAATAGTGATGACGTTGCGATCGTCGGTCACTAGGGCGTCGCGCATCTGCGCAGCGGAATCGCGCAGAGTAGGCGGATGGATGATGGCAACCTTCCCGGCAGAATCAGGGATTCCAGCCAAAATGTCCTCGTTCAGCCCCCGACCGATCACCACGTCGTAAGGAACGTCCCCAGCGACGGTCACAACCTGCTTACTGAACTCCGGTGGCCTCGTCACAGTCATTCGCTGCCTTTCACGGTAAGCGGTTGGCCGAGCCGCTCCGCGATAGCGGCTACCGCATCCTCGATTTCTAGATCGTCGACGTCCAGAACATGTGTTGAGACCTCGTCGTATAGCGGGGTTCGCTCCTTGAGTAGCCCAATGAGTTGGGATCTGACTCCGCCAAGCAGCATCGGCCGGGCGGCATTAAGCCCCACCCGCTTCACTGCGGTGTCTGGTGCGAGTCGCAACCACACGGTCGGCGTTCCAGCGAGCCGCGCACGGGTATCTTTGGCCAAGATCGCACCGCCCCCAAGCGCAACGACACCCATCTCAGTCGCCATTGCCTGAGCGACGGCCTCCCGCTCACGGGCGCGGAAATAGTCCTCGCCGTCATCGATAAAGATATCTGCGACCGACCGGTCTTCACTACTCTCGATAAGCTCGTCGGTATCGGCAAAATCGAGGTTAAGCGCGACGGCTAGTGCCCGGCCAATTGAGGTTTTCCCCGCACCAGGTGCGCCGACGAGGACCACGACAGGACTCATTTGATGACGAGCCCGTCGAGGTAAGCGGCAGCATTCCGGCGGGTCTCGCCGATCGAGTCGCCGCCGAACTTCTCCAGCGCGACATCTGCAATGACGAGCGCGACCATCGCCTCGGCGACGATCCCGGCAGCGGGGACAGCACACACATCACTGCGCTGATTGTGAGCGCGTGTCTCCTCGCCCGTCGCCGTATCCACGGTTCGTAGTGCTCGTGGAACGGTTGAAATTGGCTTCATGGCAGCGCGCACCCGTAGCGTCTCGCCCGTGCTCATTCCGCCCTCGGTACCGCCCGAACGTCCGGATGCTCGACGGATTCCGTCAGGAGTCGCAATAATCTCATCGTGAGCTGCTGACCCACGGGACGCAGCGAGTGCAAACCCATCGCCGACCTCGACTCCCTTGATCGCTTGGATCCCCATCAGCGCACCAGCAAGACGCGAATCGAGTCGGCGATCCCAGTGCACGTGGGTACCAAGGCCGGGAGGGAGCCCGTTGACGACGACTTCCACCACTCCACCGAGGGTGTCGCCATCTTTGCGGGCAGCCTCAATCTCATCTTGCATGGCCTGACTAGCGGAGGCATCAAGGCAGCGGACTGGGTCCGCATCCAGATCCGGAACATCTGCGATGACCGGAACAGTCTTCGACGTGCTCGAGGCGGTACCTAACGCCACAACATGGCTCAGAACAGTGACGTTCAGCGCCTCCAGTAAGAAGCTACGCACCACTGCGCCGAGTGCAACCCGCGCGGCCGTCTCACGTGCACTAGCCCGTTCCAAGATTGGCCGAGCATCGTCAAAGTCGTACTTTTGCATCCCCGCCAGGTCCGCGTGGCCGGGGCGCGGGCGAGTAAGCGGCGCATTACGGGCTAACTTCTCAAGCTCACTTGGGTCGACCGGATCCACAGCCATTACCTGCTCCCACCGTGGCCACTCAGAGTTCCCGATTTCCAATGCAATCGGGCCGCCCTGGGTGAGCCCGTGCCGAACTCCACCAAGAATCGTGAGGACGTCGCGCTCGAACTTCTGCCGAGCTCCGCGCCCAGCGCCCAGCCTCCGCCGCGCAAGGTCTAACCCAATGGATTGGGTCGTGACGGACACCCCAGCGGGCAGTCCTTCGAGGATGGCCACAAGAGCCGGGCCATGAGATTCGCCTGCAGTGAGCCAACGGAGCATGAGGCTAGTGTTTCACGACGGAGTTCGCAGGTGCGCTCGATATGTCCAGGGATCCAGAATAGGCATCGACAAGCACCCCGGTAAGCAGGACAGAAGCGACAGCGCCGATGATCATAAACGGTCCAAACGGGATAGGAGTTTTGCGGTTTGCCTTGCGTAGCGCCATCAGACCCAGCCCGACGAAGGACCCCAAGAAGAAAGCTGCGAGGAACCCCACGATCACGTAGCCCCAGCCGAGGAAACCTAACGCCAGACCAAGCGCGCCAGCGAGTTTGACGTCACCCATCCCCATACCGGCTGGGTAGATTAAGGCGAGAAGGAAGTACGCGGCAAACATCGCCACAGCGGCCAACAAAGCACGCAGATATGCCGACCACTCACCCCCAGTCGCAGCTGGAATCAGCAATAGAACCAGAATTGCCGCGTACAGGATGAGAACCAGCCGATCTGGCAACCGATGATGTGCGAGGTCAACAAAACTCAGCACCGCACCAATGAGCGCTACCGCTAGCCAGGCCCATACGACCGCGCCCGTACCGATGACAAACACCGTGAGCCCAGCGAATATCCCCGTAGCGATTGGATATAAATAGGGACGATCAGGGATCTTGAGACCGACAACTGCAACCGAAATCCGTGGGGTGTAGAACCCGACGATGCAGCCTAGTGCGGCAGCGAGAACGACGGCGATAGCGAGCACAGGTTGACCCTACCGACCGTTTGCCTTTTGCAGCCGATCTAGTCGCGCGACTGTGGATGCCCAGGTTAGGCTTTTCACTGCCCGGCTTGCTGCGCAGCCAGACCCGCCTGAAACATCTGCGCCAAGGGTGCCGTCTGACCGGTCATCAACTCGATTTGGCGACCAGCTTGTCCGACAAGCATCTCCAACCCACCGACAACAGTGCCGTCGCTGGACATCCAGGTCGAGGCAAGAGCCGTCGGCCACGGCGCGTAAATCACATCAAGCAATGCCCCCGGCGCGTCTGGGATGGCGTGACTGAACTGGTCGCCGACACCAGCAGGCAGAGTCGAAATCACCAGGGGGCTACCCAGGAGGCGTGCGAGTGAGTCGGCTGTGTCGGCGAGTCCGCTCTGGGCGACCGTCACGCCGAAACCAGCAGCCACCGACGATAGGTCGGCAACGGCCTGTGGTCGACGAGCAGCGACGACAGTCTGGGTCCCTCCGAGTGCGGCAACCGCAGCGATTGCTGAACGCGCGGTCGCGCCCGCACCCAAGATCGACGTTTCTTGGCCGCGTAAATCGACAATACCGGCCCGTTCGAGTGCCCAAACGATCCCGGCTGGGTCCGTGTTGTCGGCAATAAGCCGACCCTCATCAACGGTCAGGGTGTTGGCTCCCTGCGTCGCTCGAGCGACCTCGGATGCCGCATCAGCCAGCGCGAGAGCTCGCATTTTCAGCGGCATCGTCAGCGATAGACCAACCCATTCCGGATTGCCCCGCACATCCTGGAGGAATTCACTGAGGCGGGCTTCCGACACATCGAACGCGTCATAGTGCCAGTCGAGTCCTAGCGCCTCGTAGGCGGCGCGGTGCAGGACGGGGCTCAGCGAATGGCTAATCGGCGAACCGAGCACCGCCGCCCGC
>JBLHZE010000102.1:0-7527 GCA_047631015.1 Actinomycetes bacterium | reverse complement strand
GGGTAGGTCACGCAGCGATGGCCGCGCCACAACAGGATGATCCACCGGCGCCGCTAGAGGTCTCACTGAACAGTTTGACGCCGGTTGTCCCGAAACTGAAAGGCAAGCTGACCCTTAGCGGGACCGTCACGAACACCACAGAGTCGGAGCTGAGTTCGCTATCAGTTTCGATGAGACTGGGCGAGAGACCTATCACTGATCGAAACGAGCTCGCCGAGATCAGCAGCGAGGCCTTCAGCCCGTTTACCCGGGGCGTGCTGAACGGTTCAGTGGCGATTCCGCGTATCGCTGCCGGGGCAACGCTGCCATGGACTGTCACGGTCCCAATGAAGGACTTGCAGCTGGAAGCTAGTGGGGTGTATTTCCTACGGGTCGACGCCGTTGCCGACTTCGACAACACGTTCTCGGCATCAACCCAAACCTTCCTACCGTGGTTTCCCGACCCCGACCTGGTGATACCTACCGAGGTTGCCTGGCTGTGGCCGCTCAGTGATTGGCCCGATCGCAACGCTGCCAATGTCTTTTTGACCGACCGCACCCCGACCGAAATCGCAGCTGACGGTCGATTGGACCGGCTACTCACCCTGGGATTGAGTGCCGGGAGAAAAATCGACTGGGTGATTGATCCGCAGGTCTTGGAATCCGCCTCCGTGATCGCCGGCGGATACCAAGTGATGGGGATCAATGGCGATCCCGTGGACGGCGGATCGGCCGAACCTGCGGTCTCTTGGCTGGCCCGAGCGCGGACTGGACTAGTCAACGCATCCATCTATGACTGGGCGTATGCCAATCCGGACGTCACAGCCCTAGCCCAAGCCGATATGGGCGAAGACGCCACCGCCGCGACGACCATCGCCCCCGAACTCCTGCGCACCCAGCTTGGTCGACCGGCAACAGCGAGTCTGGGGTGGCCTACTGGAACGCGCACTGATCGCGAGTCCCTGGGCATTTTGCAGCGAGCCGGAGTGCGAGCGGTGGTCTTGAAGAGCACCGCTCTTCAACCACCCACCGACGGCAGTTCCGGTACCGATCCCACGGCATTGATCCGCACCGAGGCCAGGCCGCTGCCGGCAGTTCTGACAGACCCGGTCTTGTCTGGATCACTCGGTTCCGCCGACGACACCGCCGCCCAAGCACTTATCGCTCGTCAGCGCTTCCTTGCCGAGGCTGGTGTCCTAGCCGGAGCTCCCGGAACGACCGGAACGTCCGTCGTCGTAGGACCAGATTCCTCGTGGAATCCCAGCCCGACGACCGTTGCGGGGATCCTGGAAGCCGTCGCCGACGCCCCGTGGCTAACCGCCACATCCCTGGCCACAGTCATATCGAAGACATCGACCGATTTCTCCCGCTCGCTCGAACCTGTGTCATCGGAAACTAAGCGCGCGCTACGCCGGGCGAAATACCTGAAGGACGTCGCCGCTACTCAGAAGAAGCTGCGACTCTTTGGGTCAATTGTGCAGAGCCCGGATGCCCTCACCCAGCCATATGCGACGGCGCTCTTGCGCACCACATCTGGTGCGTGGCGCAGCAAGGTGAAAGAAGGTACCCAGCTTCTGGAGGTGATCGCTGATGAGCTGGACACCGATATCGCGAAGGTACGAGTAATCAGTGGCGGGGTCATCAATATCTCCAGCGGTTCGGGAGAAATCCCCATCACCATCTCCAACGACCTCAGCGTCCCCGTCACGGTTGGCCTGGAGCTCATCGGCACACCAAAAGTTCGACTCGTCTCCGATGAGTTCACCGCGATTCCGATCCCGGCTAATCGAAAAGTGAGCACCGAAATCAATGCCCAAGTCATCGGTAACGGAGAGCTATCCGTCGCAGTTCAGCTGACCAATACTGACGGCGATGCCTACGGAAAACCGGCAGAAGTGATCCTGCGCAGTACTGCATACGCACAGGCGGCGTCCTGGGTCGTCGGGATCGCCTTTCTACTACTGACGGCGCTACTTGCCGTAAACTCGATCCGTCGGCGGCACCAAGCCAAGGTGGATCGGGCTGCGGCAAACGGTGACGAAGGAGACAGTGCCGACAACGGCCCGGACAACCAGCCAGCAGGGTCAGGACCGAACCAATGACCGGGGCCGACGACCGCGAGCAGCCGATGCCCTCTACCGGTAACAATCAGGACGACGATCTGGTTCAACCAATCCCAGCCGATGAATTGCTCGGTGCCGATGCCGGCGAAGTGGGGCAGATCGAGAGTGACCCGACGAACTCGGTGATTCGTAGCAGCGCGCTGATGGCCACCGGCACGATCACCTCGCGAGTCACCGGGCTAGCGCGCGACATCGCAATTGCCGCCGCACTTGGTTCAGCGATTCTGGCAGATACCTACGCGCTAGGAAATTCGCTTCCCAATATTCTCTACATCTTGATTATCGGCGGCGCGCTGAATGCTGTCTTGATCCCGCAATTGGTCAGACATATGAAGACCGATGCCGATGGCGGGGACGGATTTGCCGACCGACTCATCACGCTGGTCGTATTGGTTCTGATCGTTGCCGCCGCACTCGCTATCGCCTTCGCCCCACTGATCGTCCGCCTCTACTCCACAAGCGAATTCACTGAATCGCAGCTCTCACTGGCGACGGCATTCGCGCGGTTCTGCCTGCCACAGATCATCTTCTACGGCCTCTACACCGTGCTTGCTCAGGTGCTTAACGCCCGGATGCACTTCGGTGCCCCAATGTTCGCGCCAATCATCAATAACCTCGTAATGATCGTCACTGCGCTCGGATTCATCTTTGTTGCCGGGACGAGTGTTAACGCCGACACGATCACCTCCGGGCAGGTCGCGTGGCTGGGCCTCGGAACAACGCTCGGCGTTGCCGCCCAGGCCGCTGTCCTCATCCCGGTACTGATCCGCGTTGGCTACAAATGGCGGCCGCGGTTCGACTTTCGGGGTCATGGATTAGGTAAGGCCGGAACCCTGGCTGGCTGGACGCTCGGACTCGTTCTCATCAACCAACTCGGCTTCCTGGTCATCGCGCGCCTTGCGACCGAGGCCAACTATTTCGCTGAACAAGCCGGTACGGTTGCACAAGGTTTGGCGACCTACCAGCGCGCGTACTTAGTTTTCATGTTGCCCCAGTCGGTGATCACAATCTCACTGGTTACTGCCCTGTTCCCGCGGATGAGTCGCGCCGCAGCCGATGGGGACCTTGGCGCACTTCGCCACGATATCGGCGACGGGATGCGGCTCATTGCCTCACTGATCGTGCCGAGCGCGGCATTCCTGGCCGTATTCGGGCCGTTGGTCGGAACAGTTCTCTTCGGCTTTGGCCAGAATGAGGGCGACCCAGCGACGTACACCGGCTTCGTTGTCTCGGTATTCGCATTTGGCCTTCTGCCCTTCTCACTGTTCTACACCCTCTTACGCGGGTGGTACGCCGTCGAAGACACCCGGACACCGTTCCTCATAACTGTCATCTACAACATCATCGCGATCCCGCTGACTCTATTGCTTTTCGGGCTTGCCCCGCAAAATCTGGCAGTGGCCTCGCTAGCCCTCGCCTATGGAATCGGCTACTGGCTCACCCTCGGAATCGCGTGGTGGTGGCTTCGGCGGCGGATCGGTGGGCTGCAGACACGCCGGACCATCGCCGCAGTTACGCGGATGGTCGTGGCTGGGGTGTTGGCCGCTTTAGTCGGGGTAGCCGTCATGGTCGGATGGCTGGTTCTGATTCAAGGCGACACATTCAACAATCTGTATCGCCAGCTCACTGCTAGCCAGCTCACCGCAGCAATTGGCCTGGCAGTCGGGGGCGTTGTGACGCTCGGCGCCTATCTGGGCTTCGCCCGGCTACTACGGATCGACGAGACACAGTCGATCGTCTCCGCGGTCATGGGGCGTCTGCGGCGCTCAACTTCGTCGTCGTAGCGAGTGAACACATCGTGTGATCGACCTGGCACATGGCGGAACTCGCTCGGAATTTATTTCTCGACTCGCTTACAGTAGAGACATGTGGTCTAAGGCGAACCGTGGCTCCACGGTTGACGCCTATCCGGGTGCCGAAGACAAGGACAGCTCGGACTCTGGTCAAGTGATCACCCGCGCAGAGGATGATCACGAACCCACCGAACCCGTCATGTTTGGTCGCTTTCGGCTTGTAGATCACATTAACGGTGACGCCAACAGCGGCCTGTGGCTTGCCCAGGATGACCTGCTGAAGCGAACTGTGTCACTACGCCTCATTTCAGCGAGTGACCCTCAGCAGGAAGAGATGCGAGCGGCTGCCGTTGTGGCCGCCCATGTCGTTGACCGTCGGGTTGCTCAGGTCATCGACGTACTAGATGTCGATGGCACAGTGGTTGTCGTCTCCGAGTGGGTCGAGGGAATTCCGCTTGAACAACTCCTCACCACGCCGATGTCAACCGGCCGAGCGATCCACATCACCAGCGAAATAGCCGCTGCCGTCGAGCAGATCCACGCGGCGGGGACCACCCACGGACGGATCCGCCCCGCTTCCGTCATGATCACCGAGGAGGGCGAGGTTCGGCTGCGCGGCCACGTCCTGGATGCCAAAAAGTGGGAGGTCACGCCCGGCTTCGATCCGGTGAACGCCGACATCAGCAGTATTGGCGCGATCCTCATGGCCTGCTTGACCGGCTACTGGCTAGGGACTACTGGCTCCCAATTGCCTCCCGCGCCGATCCTCGGCGGGCAGCAGACAGTCCCCAGCCAACTTCGCGTCGGCACCACCAGCGATCTCGACGATTTCGTTATCCGCTCGATGGCTGCCACGCCCAGCGCCGAGACGATCAATAGTTCTCGACCGTTTACGACTGCGAGCGCGGCAGCGACAGCTCTTACCGGCCTGGACGAGGGTGCCAGCTTGGTACCTTTCCGCGAAAACACGGGCGGTCCCATCGACTTCGATGGTGCGCAGCCCGCTCCTACCGCCAGCGGCGCCACCGTTTTGAAGCGCGCGGCAGCCATCAGCCTGATCGCGATCGCGGCTATTAGTTGCCTGCTGATTGGCGCTCGGCTCCTCATCCCTAACGAAGCTGACAAGCCTGCGAACGGTAACCAGCGGAGTTTGGAAGAACGTAGCGCCGGATCCGCCGGAATTACTAGCGAAGGCGACGACGTAGAAGGGCTGACCCCGACACAACCAAATCAACTGCTTCCCGTCCGGCCAGGTGGTGTCGTCGTTGAGTCGGATTTACCGATTGTCAGGGCGTCCACCCTTGCCCCTCTCGGCGCAGGAATCACTAAAGGGGGAACGGCAGAGCTCGCGTTGGATGGTGATCGAGCGTCCGCCTGGATGACCCCGCTCTACGACCAGCCAGAACTGAGTCGGACGGGCGCCGCCGGACTCGTGCTGGATCTCGGGACGAAGCGGCAGATACGGACGATCAATCTTGGGTTGGTCGGGAACAACACAAGCCTCGAGCTGCTGAAGGGGAATAAACTCAGTACGAACATCAACCAGTACAAGCAATTTAAAGAAGTTGTCGGAGCCCCCGCCGCCATTTCGCTACGCGAACCTGTCTCTGTGCAGGCCCGCTACATCGTTATACTGCTCACCTCTGTTCCGGTCGACGGAAGCGGATTCAGGGGTGGTGTCTCCTCCGTCGAACTCAGCGGGCGGTAGGTCCTGCCCGGCGGAACGGTCCACCGCCATTGCCGTCGACTATCCGCGCATTTATCGCATTGCTAAGGCCTCGCAGCACGCTGCCCGCCTACATCCGCGTACTCTGTGGCCTGAAATGGACGGGGAAAACGACGAGCGCGATCTCGAGGCGCTCACAGACCACGAGCTCTTGGCGGCACACGTCGCAGGGCGCGATTTGGCGTTCACCGAACTCGTCAAACGACACCGTGATCGTTTGTGGGCGGTGGCCCTGCGCACCACGAATGACCCCGAGGAAGCTGCTGACGGCCTCCAGGAGGCACTCCTCTCCGCATACAAAAATGCGGGCTCATTCCGCGGTGACTCTCAGGTGACGACGTGGATGCACCGCGTTGTCGTGAACGCCTGCCTGGATCGGCTGCGGCGCCGGGCCGCCCGGCCAAGTGTTCCGCTCCCCGAGCAAGACACCGACTTTGGCAGTCGTGTGCTGGCGGATCCGCGCGATTCGCTCAGCACTCGAGAGCTCCGAATCGAGATCCAGCGTGCCTTGGCCGAAATACCGGCCGACCAGCGCGCGGCGATTGTTCTCGTCGATGTTGAGGGCTACTCAGTTGAAGATGCGGCCGATATTCTAGGGTGCCCCACGGGCACGGTAAAGAGTCGATGTGCCCGTGGCCGAGCAAAGCTAGCAACCCGGTTGGCATTCGTGCGGAACCCGAGCGCCGACCCTAGCGTCGGATCACCGGCAAACGATGGAGGTGACAGCCGACAATGACCAATTCAGGTAGCGATGTACCGGAGGACGATTCGATGAGTGCTACTCATTCCTCCGATGGCTCGGCTGAGTCCACTGGCACACCGGACATGAGTGCGGCCCAAGAAGCAGAGGTTCGCTCACTCCTCGGCTCATTTGATACCCCAAAGATGCCGACAGCGGTCTACGACCCGCTGATCGCGGCTCTGGACGCAGAACCGAATCCATTCGCTACCGCCCCAGTCATTCCGCTGGGCTCCCGCCGCCGAAACAAGAACCGGTGGCTCATCGCCGTGTCTGGAGTCGCTGCCGCAGGTGTTCTCGGGGTGATCCTGGTCCCTGGTCTGCTCTCCACCGACAGCACGATTCCGGTACAGACCGCAGCCGTTGTGCCCATGACCGCCTCCGGCACGGTCTACGAGAAGCAGGGGCTCGTCACCCAGATCAGCTCGGCGTTGCCGACGTGGAAGCGAGCGGCGACGGAATCAACGTCTGCGGAGATGGTCGTACTTCCAGCTCCGGTATCTGGCGACGCCGCCGCGGATGAGCCGAGCGTGGATCCGGCAGCTTCCGCGACCGCTCAAATAGTGCCGGGCCAATCGCCGGTGACCGTCAACAAAAAAGTCCTCGCCCAGATCAATAGTTGTGTTCAGGGCGTGGACACCCGCAAGCCGATCCACGTCGACATTGCCAGCTACCGGGAAGCCCCAGCGCAGCCTGCTGAACCCGTCGCGCTCTTCGCCCTGGATGGGGATAACGAGGACATCGAGGTCTATGTCGTGAGCGTTCGGTGCACCCCGAGTGAACCCGAGATGGTTCGCCAGCACGTCACCGTCGCCGCGCAGCGGACGGTGCGATAAGGACCCGTCCCGTTGTGGAGCACATGTGGCCGTGACGGGCATGGAATAAGGCGCGGCCGTAGGATCGTTACCTAGCCACTGCACCTGTGTAATCGCCGACCGAAATCCAAAAGGGGATATCCGTTGAGTAACGAAATTCGTGAGGTCATCATCGTCGGATCCGGTCCTGCCGGATTCGCTGCCGCTATTTACGCTTCTCGGGCGGAGCTTTCTCCGCTCATGCTGGAAGGTTCTGTCACGGCTGGTGGTGCACTGATGAATACCACCGAGGTCGAGAACTACCCAGGCTTCGTCGACGGCATCCAGGGTCCCGATCTGATGATCGCCATGC